>NZ_JBATXN010000627.1:0-10701 GCF_049673265.1 Mycobacterium sp.
CGGTCGGGTCGAATTGCGTTGTCATGCCTTAACGATATAACGTAAAACTATCGCGATGCAACGCTCACGGGCGAACCGCGCGCACTACCTGAACGGCACGTCGGCCGCGGTTCACCGTCTCGATGTCAACATCTTCGAGCCCTGCAGTCCGGCAACAAGCGGCGAACGACGCCGCCTGTTCGTCAGTCCATCCGTGGCTGGCCAGCCCGGTGGCACCGGGCCGCACGCGGCGCTCGACCGCGAAGAATCGGCCGCCCGGAGCGAGGACTCGACAGACCTCGGTGAGGCCCGCGGTCACATCCGCCCAGTGATGCACGGTCGCAACCGACCACACCACTGTCGCGGACCGCTCCGGCAGCGGCAAGCTCTCCGCAGTGCCCTTAAGCCACCTAATGCCCGGTCGGTCGCGAGTAACCAGCCGGGCCACGCCGAGCATCACCGTCGCGGGATCCACGCCGACGACGCCCGCGCCGCGGCGGGCGGCCGCTCTGACGGAATTACCTGGGCCGCAACCAATGTCCACAACCTGGTCGGTACTCGATACCGAGGCCAAATTGGCCACGAAGCGGGCGCGGCCGTGACCCGCAACCAGCATGGTGAGAGCGACGAAAAGACCGATCGGCCCGGCAAATCCAGGATGATCGGCATGATGGTTGGGCGGCGGAATCTCCATTGCCAACGTCAGGGCAGCGATGCAATCAGTTGCTCGACCGGCACCCGCGGTCCAGTGAAAAACGGAGTCTCCTCGCGGGTATGCCGTCGCGCGTCGGTGGCCCGCAACTCCCGCATCAGGTCAACGATGCGGTGCAGCTCGGGAGCCTCGAACGCCAGGATCCATTCGTAATCGCCGAGCGCGAACGCCGGCACGGTGTTGGCCCGGACATCCTTGTACTCGCGGGCCGCCATGCCGTGTTCCGCGAGCATGCGCCGGCGCTCCTCGTCGGGCAGCAGATACCACTCGTAGGACCGCACGAACGGGTAGACGCAGATGTAGGCGCCCGGCTCCTCGCCGGCCAGAAACGCCGGGATGTGGCTCTTGTTGAACTCCGCCGGCCGGTGCAACGCCACACTGCTCCACACCGGCGTGCACGCCCGGCCCAGCGTGGTGGTGCGCCGGAAATCCTCGTAGGTCACTTGCAGCGATTCGACACGTTCGGCGTGCGTCCAGATCATGAAATCGGCGTCTGCCCGCAAGCCCGCGACGTCGTAGACACCGCGTACCACCACGCCGAGTTCTTCTCGCTGCTTGAGGAAGGTCGCGGTCTCATCGACGACGGCATCACGATCCTCACCCAGGCTCCCGGGCCGCACGGAAAACACTGAGAACATCAGGTAGCGAACGGCGGCGTTGATCGTGTCGTAGTCCAAGCGGGCCATGACAACTATCGTGCCACGGAGCCTTCGACGGCCCGGATCGCGCTGGTGACGGCCCGGCCGGCCGCCCCGATGCACGCCGGCACCCCGATCCCGTCGAGATAACCGCCCGCCACCGCCACGGTCGGCGGCAGGCCTGCACGCAGCTCGGCCACCACGTTGCGGTGGCCGGGCCCGTACTGCGGCATCGCATCCGGCCAGCGCTGAACGCAGGCATCCACCGGGTCGATCGCCAGCCCGAAAACCGCTGCCAGATCCTGTTTCGCCCAGGCCAGCAACTCGTCGTCGGACGCGCTGCGGGCCAACTCCTCGCCGAAGCGGCCGAACGAGAGGCGCAACAGCTCGACGTCGCTGCGTCGTCCCCACTTTCGCGACGACAACGTGATTGCCTTGGCACGCAACCGTTCTCCGCTTGCGACCAGCACGCCGGAATTCTGCGGGAAGCGGACACCGCGAGGAACGGCCAGCGCCACCACCACCGATGACGCGCTGACGATGCGGCCGGCAGCGGCGGCCGTGCGTGGCGCGATGCCCTCGACGAGCCCGGCCAAGCGCGGTGCCGGGACGGCCAGGATCACCGCGTCGGCACCCCACTGGCCGCCAGCGTCGTCGTGCAGCATCCAGCCTTGCCCCGCAGCCTCGATCCGTGCCACAGCCTCCGGTACCCACTTCGGCTGGCTGCGTCGGACCAGTTCGTCGACCAGCACCTGGTAACCGCCGCCAACCGAACCGAATACCGGTCCCGCGGTGACGCTCATGAGCGCCTGACGGACCGCGTCGGTCAGGTTCGGTGCGCCCCCGTCAAGCGCAGCCGCCATAGTGGGAGCAGCCGAGCGAACGCCGATCGTCGCGGCCGACCCCGCGTACACCCCGCCGAGCATCGGATCCACCGAACGGGCCACCACCTGCTCGCCGAACCGGTCGGCAACCAGGTCGACCACGGCGGGATCGCCGTCGGGCTGCCAGCGAAACGGCCGACTCGGCTCGGACGCGATACGCGCGAGGGTCGCGTCGTTCACCAGCCCGGCCATCGACTCCGCGGACGACGGGATGCCATTGAGCGTGGCCTGCGGCAGCGGATGCAGCCGATCCTGGCTGTAGATCAGCGGACGCGCCCCGGTGGTACCGACCTGACGGTTCGCCAGCCCCAGTTCGTGGAGCAGCGCCGGCATCTCGGGGCGGCGTACGACGAACGCCTCGGCGCCGACGTCGATGGGCACCCCGCCGACTTCCTCGGTGCGCAGCACCCCGCCCAGCCGGTCGGCCGGGTCGAACAACGTGATGCTCGCCTGGTCGCCCAGGGCCACCCGTATCCGGTAGGCCGCTGTCAGGCCCGAAATACCGCCGCCGACAACACAATACGAGTGGGTCATAACGAATGGACCAGTGCCACCAATTCGGTGAGAACGCCGGGATCGGTTTCCGGCAGCACCCCATGCCCGAGGTTGAAAATGTGTCCGGCCGCCCCGGCGTCGACCGCGTTACGCCCGTCGTCGACCACCGCACGCGCGGCCCGCTCCACCGCCGGCCAGCCGGCCAGCAACACCGCCGGATCGAGGTTGCCCTGCAGCGCGGTACCGGCTTGGACGCGGGCGGTGGCATCGACCAGCGAGGTTCGCCAATCGACACCGACGACCGTTGCACCCGCCTCCGACATGGCACCCAACAGTTCGGAGGTGCCGACGCCGAAATGCGTCATCGCGACGCCGCGGTCGGCCAGCGCGGCGAAGACCCGCGCGCTGTGCGGCAGCACATAGCGCCGGTAGTCGGCGAGCGACAACGCGCCAGCCCACGAGTCGAACACCTGAATCGCATCCACCCCGGCGTCGAGCTGGACCCGCAGAAACGCAATGGTGAGATCGGTGAGCTTTTCCATCAGCGCATGCCAGCAGGTGGGCTCGGCCAGCATCATCGCCTTGGTGCGGGCGTGGTGGCGGCTCGGGCCGCCCTCCACCAGATAGGACGCCAACGTGAACGGCGCACCGGCGAATCCGATCAGCGGAACATCGCCCAGCGCTTCGACCAGCAGCGAAACCGCGTCGGAAACCGGTTGAACACGTTGTGGCTCAAGGGGTTTCACTGCATCGATATCGGCGGCGGTGCGGACAGGCGCTGCGATCACAGGGCCGACGTCGGCGACGATGTCCAGGTCGACACCGGCGCCGCGCAGCGGCACGACGATGTCGGAGAACAGGATCGCGGCGTCGACGTCGTGGCGGCGTATCGGTTGCAAGGTGATCTCGGTGATCAGCTCGGCGTCGAAGCAGGCCGCCATCATGGTGCTGTGTGCCCGCAGCGCACGGTATTCCGGCAGCGATCGGCCGGCCTGACGCATGAACCACACCGGCACGCGGTGCGGCTTTCGGCCCGCGGCCGCAGCCAGATACGGCGACTCGGGAAGCGTGCGACGGGGACTCATCGAGCTCAATGCTGCCACGACCAGCGCGTGATGGTTTTGGCAGGCAGTTCACGGGCGGCGGTCAGCCAACCGACAGGTGTGGCAGGCGGGGATTTTGGGGAACCTGCCGACAGCGGCCGCGTGCGCCCGAGTCGGCGCGTCAATGTCCGCCGCCTGTAGGCACGGAAGGAGCCGGGTGATGGCGCTATTGGAGAAGTCGGGACACGACGGCGATGTGATCGGTGAGGCGGAGTACTTCGTCGACCGGGCATTGCGCAATATCGCCCACGGCCGCTTCGAGCGGTCATTGTCAGGGTTGACCGCGTTCGCGGCGGTGGTGACAACGGCAGAGGTGTATTTCGAGCATTACAAGGCCAGCTTCGGCAACAAATGGATGTGGAGCCCGATCGTGGTCACTCCGCCGGTGGTGGTCGCCGGTGTGGGCGGAGTGTTCTCGAAGCGCTGGGCCAAGCGGTGGCTGCCGATCACCGCCGGGATCTACGCGATAAACGGCCTGATGGGCCAATATTTTCACGCCCGCGGAGTAGCGCGTAGACCCGGCGGCTGGCGGCTCTACAACTACAACGTGCCGATGGGCCCGCCGATCGCCGCGCCCGGGTTGATGAGCATCGTAGGAGCGATGGGGGTGCTGGCCGCCATCCTGCGGCGCGAGAAGTGAGCGCCATGCCCGACAGACCTGACATTGCCAGCGGCAAACATTTGCCGAATTTGCGACCGGACGGTCAGCCGCTGCATCCGTCCTGGCTGCCGCGTCAGCGTCGCGGCCTCACGCCGCAGATGATCGGCCGTTACCCCGACTATGACGTGCTGTCGACGGTCGATACCTGGGATGAGGCCACCAAGAAGGTGGTGCTGGCCCGGTTGGAGGAGCCGGGACCGCTGCGCTTTTTCGGCTCAGAGCAGGAGCCGACGTTGCGCGCGTTCTGCGACACCGTGCTCGCCCAGGACGGCGAACCGCGGATCCCGGTGGCCGAGGTCGTCGACGCCAAACTCGCCGACGGCAAGCTGGACGGCTACCAGTACGCCGACATGCCCGACGACCGCGACACATGGCGGCTGGTGCTGGCCGGTCTGGACGAGGCGGCCCGTGACGCGGGCGCCGACTCATTCGCGGCCGCCGACCCCAAGAACCGCGAGGCCATCGTCGGGCGGTTCGCCGACGCGCACCTCTACGGCGGCAGCTGGGAGAAGTTGAACGTGTCTCGGGCGTGGTCGGTGGTGATGCGAATGGTGCTCAGCGCGTTCTACAGCCATCCCTGGGCCTGGAACGAAATTGGTTTCGGCGGGCCCGCCTACCCCCGAGGTTATATGCGGCTGGGCGGCGTCGGTATTCGCGAGCCGTTCGAAACGGCCGGGGCCACCTCCGAAGACCCGGTTGAGACAGTCGATGAGGAAAACATCGATGGGTGACTTCTGGCGTGGATTGCTCAAAGGGGCAGTCGGCCCGTCCGACAACGATTCCCGCTTCCTGCTCGACGTGCATTCCCGCGATCTGCCCGGCGAGGCCACGATGCGTCGCTACCACGACGATGAAGAGGTCGATTTGGTGGTCGTCGGTGCCGGCGCCGGTGGTTCAGTGCTGGCACAGCGGCTAGCCCGGGCCGGGTGGCGCATTGTGATCTTGGAAGCGGGCCCGTTTTGGCATCCCGACGAGGACTGGGTCTCCGACGAGGCGGGTTCGCACCCGTTGTACTGGACGCAGAAGCGAATCATCGGCGGCTCGGACCCAATTCAATTGGGCAAGAACAATTCCGGTCGCGGCGTGGGCGGGTCGATGGTGCACTACGCCGGCTACACGCCCCGCTTTCACCCAAGCGATTTTGAAACCTTCAGCCGGGACCGAGTCGGCGCCGACTGGCCGATCAGCTACGCCGACCTGCGCTCGCACTACGAACGCCTCGAACTCGAATTGCCGGTGGCCGGCCAGGATTGGCCGTGGGGGGATCCGCACCGTTACCCACACTCGCCGCACCCCGTCGCGGCTGCCGCGCTGAAGCTGTGGGAAGGCGCGCTCAAGCTCGGTATCGAGATGCGGGTCGGCCCGGTCGGCATCGTCAACGGCACCTTCGGCAATCGGCCGCACTGCATCTATCGCGGCTATTGCCTGCAGGGCTGCAAGGTCAATGCCAAAGCCAGCCCCTATGTCACACATCTACCCGACGCGCTCGCCCACGGCGTCGAGATCAGGGCCAACTGCATGGCGTCGCGCATTGAGCTTGACGAGACCGGAAAGGCCTGCGGTGTCACGTATTTCGCTGACGACGAAGGCGGTGGAACTTTCCGCGAGCGCCGGCAGCGCGCCAAAGTCGTCGCGGTGGCGGGATATTCGATCGAAACGCCGCGGCTGCTGTTGAATTCGCAAAGCCCGCGTTTCCCCAACGGGTTGTGCAACAACCACGATCAGGTCGGCCGCTACGTGATGGTGCAGGGCGCCTCGCAAACTGCCGGACGCTGGCCCGACGAGCTGCGGATGTACAAGGCCCCGCCGCCGGAGGTGTCCTCCGAGCAGTTCTACGAGACCGATCCGGATCGCGGGTTCGCGCGCGGGTTTTCCATCCAGACCGTGTCGCCGATGCCGATCGGCTGGGCCGAGCATGTGCTGGCCGACGGGCATTGGGGGGCGGCGCTGCGCGAATACATGCGCGACTACAACCACTGGGCCACCATCGGGGTGCTCAACGAATTGCTGCCACACCCCGATAACCGGGTCACGCTGGCCGATGAGACCGACACCTACGACATTCCGGTCGCCCGTTTTGACTACTCGTTGTCGGACAACGACAAAGCCAACATGGAGTACTCGACCCAGGTGATCACCAACATCCTGCATGCGGCCGATGCCCAGGACGTGCTCACGATCCAGCGCTTCGCGCACCTGATCGGGGGAGCGCGGATGGGATCCGACCCTGAAACCAGCGTCGTCAACTCCGACCAGCGGACCTGGGCGGTGCCCAACCTGTTCCTGGCCGACGGTTCGGTATGCCCGACCCAGGGCAGCGCCAACCCGGCGCTGACGATCATGGCGCTGGCGTCCCGCCTGGCCGAGCGGATCATCCGCGGGGACATCGACCCCCACTACGTGGCGGCGGCGTAGCCGGCTCAGTCCCCTAGGCCGTCACCGGGCGGGCGTGCCGATGCGGGCCTGCGTAACCTGCCTAACATGTCAGTTCGTCACCCACAGGTCAGCTACGACGAGTTTCCAAGCCTGCGAATCGAACGCGCCGAGCACGGGATGCTTCACCTGATTCTGGATGCGCCAGGGCTGAATTCGGTCGGGCCGCAGATGCACCGCGACCTCGCCGATATCTGGCCGGTGATCGGTCGCGACCCCGACGTGCGCGTCGTCTTGGTCCGCGGCGAGGGCAAAGCGTTCTCGTCCGGGGGCAGCTTCGAGCTGATCGACGAGACGATGGGTGAGTTCAGCGACCGGTTGCGCATCATGCGCGAGGCCCGCGATCTGGTGCTCAACATCGTCAACTGCGACAAGCCGGTGGTGTCGGCGATTCACGGTGCCGCGGTCGGTGCCGGCCTGGTGGTGGCGCTGCTCGCCGATATCTCGGTCGCCGGTCGAAACGCCAAGATCATCGACGGCCACACCAAGCTGGGGGTGGCCGCGGGCGATCACGCGGCCATCTGCTGGCCGTTGCTGGTCGGGATGGCCAAGGCCAAGTACTACCTGCTCACCTGCGAGCCGCTGTCGGGCGCCGAGGCGGAACGGATCGGGCTGGTGTCGATTTGTGTCGACGACGACGAAGTGCTGGGCACCGCGACCCGCATCGCCGCGGACCTGGCGCAAGGCGCGCAGTCGGCGATCCGCTTCACCAAACACAGCCTCAACCACTGGTACCGGATGTTCGCGCCTGCCTTTGAAACCTCCCTGGGCCTGGAGTTTCTCGGGTTTGGCGGGCCTGACGTCGCCGAGGGTCTTGCGGCTCACCGCGAGAAGCGGCCCGCGCGTTTCTCCGCCGATTCGTCCTAAACGGCGCGCCTGTGTCCGCGTGTCGCGGGATAGGTCTAGCGTCAGACGTTGTGGCACACGCTGGCGACGATGCAGAGCGGGGGCATGAGGAAGGGCGGCTGTTGTGAGCCGCGCCGGCGACGATGCAGCGCGGGGCGATGAGGAGGAGCGGCGCTCGTGAGCTCAGCCGAACCGGTTCCGTTCCGCGATGCAGTCGCGGCGATGAGCGGTGCCACCGTGCGACCAGAGATCGAGCTGGGCCCTATCCGGCCGCCGCAGCGTCTCGCGCCGTACAGCTACGCGCTGGGCGCCGAGGTCAAACGTCCCGAGGTCGACATCGTGTCGGAGCAGTCCGAGGGTGACGCGTTCGGTCGGCTGATCCTGCTCTATGACCCGGATGGGGCCGACGCGTGGGACGGCACCATGCGGCTGGTCGCCTACATCCAGGCCGACCTGGACTCCAGCGAGGCCGTCGACCCGTTGCTGCCGGAGGTGGCGTGGAGCTGGCTGGTCGAAGCCCTGGACAAGCGCGCCGACCAAGTCACTGCGCTCGGCGGCACCGTCACCGCCACCAGCTCCGTGCGCTACGGGGACATCTCGGGACCGCCGCGAGCCCATCAGCTGGAGCTGCGCGCCTCCTGGACAGCGATCACTCCCGACATCGGTACTCATGTCGAGGCGTTTTGCGAGGTGCTCGAGCATGCAGCGGGGCTGCCGCCGGTCGGGGTGACGGATCTGGGCACCCGGTCCCGCGTCTGAAATGGCTTCCCAGCTGCCTCAAGCGGCCGACGATCAGCCCGGCAGCGCGGAACCAGACGTAACGCCGCTGCTTGCGCCGGCCGACGGTGTGCCCGACCTGTCCACGAGTCCCGCCGAGATCGCCGCCGCCGCAGAACTGCTGGCTAGCGGCCGCGGCGCATTCGCGGTCGATGCCGAACGGGCTTCGGGGTTTCGTTACTCCAACCGCGCCTACTTGATTCAGATTCGCCGGGCCGGCGCCGGCACCGTGCTCATCGACCCGGTCAGCCACGGCGGCGACCCGCTGACCGTGCTGCGACCCGTCGCCGAGGTGCTCGCCGACGACGAGTGGATTCTGCACGCGGCCGATCAGGACCTGCCGTGCCTGGCCGAGGTCGGCATGCGACCGCCGGCGCTGTATGACACCGAGCTGGCCGGGCGGTTAGCCGGCTTCGACCGGGTCAACCTGGCAGCCGAGGCACAACGGCTGCTCGGGGTGGGTCTGGCCAAAGGTCATGGCGCCGCGGACTGGTCCAAGCGTCCGCTGCCGCCCGCGTGGCTGAACTACGCGGCCCTCGACGTCGAAGTCCTGATCGAACTACGCGACGCGATCGCGGGCGTGCTTGCCGAGCAGGGCAAAACAGGTTGGGCCGCAGAGGAATTCGACTACCTGCGCAGCGTGGGTCAGGCGCCGCCGCCGACCCGCCGAGAGCGCTGGCGACGCACATCGGGCATCCATAAGGTGCGTAACCAGCGCGCCCTGGCTGCGGTTCGTGAGTTGTGGACTGTGCGAGACGAAATCGCGCAACGCCGTGATATCGCGCCGGGCCGCATCTTGCCCGACTCGGCGATCATCGATGCGGCGACCGCCGACCCGAAGACCCGCGACGACCTGATCGCCCTGCCGATATTCGGCGGTCCCCGCCAACGCCGTAACGCCGCAACATGGTTGGCGGCGCTGGAATCGGCGCGGAAAACCCCCGGTCCCACGGAGGAAGCCGAACCGCCTAACGGGCCACCGCCGCCGGCACGCTGGCCCAAACGCAGGCCCGAAGCCGCGGCGCGCCTGGAAGCCGCCCGCGCCGGACTGCGCGAACTCTCCGAGCGATTATCGGTGCCGACCGAGAATCTGGTGTCCCCCGACCTGGTGCGACGGCTGTGCTGGGATTGGGAGCCCGCCGAGCATCCAGCTACGGCGATTGACGAGTTTCTGACTGCCGGGCAGGCCCGCGATTGGCAACGCAGGCTGGTGGTGCCGGTACTGACTGACGCGTTGCAGCCTCTCGATTCCGCCGAAATCGACAGCAGCGCGCAAAAGTTCGAGTAGGTATGACGCTGCCGTCGATCTCGACGACTCCCGTGCTAGTCGAGGCGTTCGCTGATCTCTGCCGCGGACTCAACGCCATTGCCCAGGCCGCCGGCCAGCGCCGCCACCCAACCGGTGATCTGCCGGGCCACGTCCTGCTCGGTCAGACCGGCTTCGGCGAGCACCTCGCCGCGCGACGCGTGATCGAAGAATTGTTGCGGCAGCCCGACATCGCGGCAGGGCACGTCGATCTCGTTGCGCCGCAACGCCGCTGACACCGCCGAACCGATCCCGCCGTTGACACCGTTGTCTTCCATCGTGACAACCAGCTTGTGCCCGAGTGCCAATTCGGTCAGCACATCCGAAACCGGCAATACCCACCGCGGGTCGATCACCGTCACGCCGATGCCCTGGTTGCGCAACCGCTCGGCCACCGCCAGGCCCGTCGACGCGAACGCCCCGACCGCCACCAGCAACACCTCGGCGGTCAACCCGTCGGCAGGCACCGCGAGCACGTCCACGCCGCTGCGGCGCTCCAGAGCCGGAATATCCTCGCCGACATCGCCTTTCGGGAATCTGATCGCGGTGGGGCCGTCGACGATGTCGAGCGCCTCGCCGAGCTCTTCATGCAGTCGAGCGCCGTCCCTGGGCGCGGCCACCCGCATCCCGGGAACGATGCCCAGTATCGACAGATCCCACATGCCGTTGTGGCTGGCGCCGTCCGGGCCAGTGATTCCGGCCCGGTCGAGCACCATGGTGACCGGCAGCTGGTGCATCGCCACGTCCATCATGATTTGGTCGAACGCCCGGTTGAGAAATGTCGAGTAGATCGCCACCACCGGGTGCAGCCCACCCATGGCCAATCCGGCCGCCGACGTCATCGCATGCTGCTCGGCGATCCCGACG
>NZ_JBATXN010000628.1:0-15501 GCF_049673265.1 Mycobacterium sp.
CCCAGCCACCGGCGCGAAATCGATGTCGGGTGCCATCCTCGACAAATATGAAGCTCTTGGCGGCCCGGCCGCGAGCGATCTGGGTTTCCCCACGATCAACGAAGTACCGGGGCTGTCCGGACCGGACAGTCGGGTCAGCACCTTCTCGGCCAGTGACAAACCGCTGATCTTCTGGACCCCGGAGCACGGAGCATTCGTGGTGCGTGGGGCGATCAACGCCGCATGGGACAAACTGGGCAGCTCCGGTGGCCCTCTCGGCGTCCCTGTCGGTGACGAAACCGACAACGGCGAACTTGCAACCCAGGCATTCAGCGGCGGCCAGGTGTCCTGGAACAGGGTGACCAAGGCGTTCACCACCGTCCCGCCCAATCTGGCGAATCAGCTCGCCGACCTGCAGGTGCCCATCGATCCGACCGCCGCCATCAACATGGCGTGGCGTGCGGCAAGCGGCCCCTCCGGGCCATTGGGCGCCAAACAAGGCGATCAATATCCAATCGGCGGCGACGGGCTGGCCCAGAACTTCGCCGGCGGCAAAATCTTCTTCAGCCCGGCCACCGGCGCCAACGCCGTCGAGAGCGACATTCTGGCGAAATACGAGTCACTGGGCGGCCCGGGCGGCAACCTCGGTTTCCCGATCGCCAACGAGGCCGACGGAGGTCGCAAGCCTGCCAGCCGGGTGAGCGCGTTCGCCGCCGCTGACAAACCGGTGATCTTCTGGACGCCCGACCACGGCGCGTTTGTGGTCCGCGGCGCGATCAAGGCCGCGTGGGACAAACTCGGCGCCGCAACCGGCAAACTTGGTCCGCCGGTGGGCGAGCAGACGGCAAACCAAGACGTGGTCACCCAGAAGTTCGTCCTGGGTCAGATCTCGTGGAATCAGGCGAAGAACACGTTCGCCACTCAGCCGCCGAACTTGGCGTCGGCACTGTCCGGGCTGCAGGTGCCGGGCCAAAAGATGCCGGCCGGTCCGGCGCCGATCGCCGGCGGAAGCTCCTCGTTGAGCTGGCATCGCTGGTGGGTTCCGGTGGCGGTCGCGGCGACGGTGGTGCTGATTGGGATCGCCGCGCTGGTGACCTGGACACGGCGCCGGCGCCGCGCCGCCCGACCTGACACCGGGGTCGTCGAACCCAGCGGTGGTGATGACGCGGTGACCGAGTCTGTTTCGCAGTGGTCGCCGGACGCCGACAGCGACCTCGCGTCGTCAAGCTTGAATGCGCCGTTACGTCCGCGGACCGTGCGCCTGCCGAGTCAGCCGAGTCAACCGGTCAGCGACTGGATGCCACCACAGCGTGACGATTTAGTCGACGAACCGTTGTCCGACGAAATCGAAAGTCCCGCAGAGTTTTCCGACGTGGACGAAGACGTAAGCGAGCACTTCGACGAAGAGTACCTTGCCGAAGATCACTCCGGTGAAGAGGAGCACTTCGACGAAGATCCGGACGCCGTGGACACGGCTCCGACGCGGATTCCAACGCCGACCGAAGTTCGAGGCGGACGGCATGCAGCCGCGGACTCCGACGAGGACACCACGCACTTCGCCGCGGTTACTCCAATTGTGCCCGGCCAGTTGGCGATTCACCTACCGTTGGAGGACCCGTACCAGGTGCCCGACGGATACCCCGTCAAAGCCAACGCCAGCTTCGGCCTCTACTACATGCCCGATAGCGCACTGTACGAGGACACGCTTGCCGAAATCTGGTTCGTCAACGAAGAAATCGCGCAGGCGAACGGATTCAACAAGGCGCAATAAGCCACGGGGCCGCCGCGGTCAGATCTTGCGGATGACCGTGACGATCTTGCCGAGCACGGCAGCGTTGTTGCCCGGAATGGGGTCGAAGGCCGGGTTGTGAGGCATCAGCCAGACCTGACCGCCGGTGCGCTTGAAGGTCTTGACAGTGGCCTCGCCGTCGATCATCGCCGCGACGATATCGCCGTTGTCGGCCACGTTTTGTTGACGCACCACGACCCAGTCACCGTCGCAGATCGCGGCGTCGACCATAGAGTCCCCGACCACCTTGAGCAGAAACAGCGCGCCCTCACCGACGAGTTCCCGCGGCAGCGGAAACACGTCCTCGACGGCCTCCTCGGCAAGGATCGGACCGCCAGCTGCGATGCGCCCCAACACGGGAACGAAGGTAGGTTCCGGCAGTGCGTCCGAGCCCGAGACATCGGTGAGGACTGTCGGTTTCACGTTGTCGTCGGCGCCGCGCACATCGACCGCGCGCGGGCGGTTGGGGTCGCGGCGAAGGTAGCCTTTGCGCTCGAGGGTGCGCAGTTGGTGAGCCACCGAGGACGTCGACGTCAGGCCGACGGCATCGCCGATTTCCCGAATGCTCGGCGGATATCCGCGACTGTTGACCGAAGCGCGGATGACGTCCAAGATCGTGCGCTGCCGTTCAGTGAGCACTGAATCCGCAGGTCGCGCGCTGCGCTCGGGGCCGGCGCCTTGGGTATCGCTGTCGCTCATATGGACGAATGTAGCCGCATTGAGCATCAATATCAAACATGTGTTCGAGGCGTGTCGGCGTGTCGGCGCCGCTGGGCCGCAAAAGTTGTCGGTGCCGTGCCCTAACGTCTGCTGCATGTGCAACAGTTCGATCACATGTTCGGAAATCGAACGCATTATCGATTACGCTTCGAACAAGTGATCGACCACGAGCCGAGCGGAGGAACGCACATGATGCCCATCGAGATGATCTCACCGAGCACGCCGACCCGTTGCCGGCCGGTCCAGGTGCGTCCGGCCGGCCGCCGCGATCGGGCGGGAGCCCGAGGCCCGCAGCCGTCGAGACCGGTCGCGGCGCCCCCGCGTTACCGCGGAACGGGGGTGTTGATGTCGACCGCGTCGCATCGCCCACGTCCGATTACGCCGGCAACCACCGTGGCCCTGGCCCTGCTGGCGGCGGTGATCACGGTCTGGCTCGGACTGGTGGCCCACTTCGGTGGCATGCTGCACGACGGCTCCGACCAGACGGGCGGCCATCTGCCCGACCGGCTCGCCGTGGTTCGAGTCGAACCAGGAGAGACGCTGCATCACTTGGCGGCCCGGGTAGCGCCCGATGCGCCGGCCAGCCAGGTCGCCGCGCGGATTCGCGAACTCAACGATCTCGGCTCGGCGACGGTGACGGCCGGTCAGACGCTGATCGCGCCGGTGGGTTGACGACTCCGCCGTGCATGGCCGAAACCCGCATACCTCAATGCTGCTCGGCTACTACGGTGCCGGCCACGACCGCCCGACGCGACCTCCGCTGACGCTAGGTCAGTGGGGGAGTGCGCAGGTAGGCTCGGGGTGGTTTCAGACATCCCGTTGTCGGCGCGGCGAAGGAGCGGTCATGCACTGTCCGTTCTGTCGCCATCCCGATTCGCGAGTCGTCGACTCTCGGGAGACCGATGAGGGTCAGGCCATCCGACGCCGTCGGTCCTGCCCGGAGTGCGGCCGGCGATTCACCACAGTCGAGACGGCGGTGCTCGCCGTCGTCAAGCGCAGCGGTGTCACCGAGCCGTTCAGCCGCGAGAAGGTGATCAGCGGTGTGCGTCGCGCCTGCCAAGGCCGCCAAGTCGACGACGACGCGTTGAATCTGCTCGCGCAACAGGTCGAAGACGCGGTACGGGCCAGTGGGTCACCGGAAGTCCCTAGCCACGAAGTCGGGTTGGCGATCCTCGGTCCGCTGCGAGATCTCGACGAGGTGGCCTATCTCCGATTCGCTTCGGTGTACCGGTCCTTTTCGTCCGCAGACGATTTCGAGCGCGAGATTGAGGCGTTGCGCGCCCACCGCGAGGTGTCGGCACCCGGTTGATCGCAGGTAGGGTCGGCTCGTGGCTCAAGTCCTGCAAACCCAAGTCTGTGTTGCCGGTGGCGGTCCCGCGGGCTTGGTTCATGCGCTGCTGCTGGCCCGCGCCGGGATCCAGGTCGTCGTCTTGGAAAAGCACAACGATTTCCTGCGCGACTTCCGCGGTGACACCGTGCATCCGACCACTCTGCGGATCATGGACGAGCTCGGGTTCATCGACGAGTTTCTGCGTCTACCGCACACCAGGATCACCCGCGTCGCGTTCGACACCGAAGGCTCACTGCGCACTTTCGGCAACTTCAACGCACTGAAATGGCTGGGCTTCAAACAGCCGTACATCGCATTGATGCCGCAGTGGGACTTCCTGGACTTTCTCGCTGAAAAGGCAAGTGCCTACCCGGAATTCACCCTGATCCGCAACGCCGAAGTCAAGGATGTGGTTGTCGAGGGTGATCGCATCGTCGGGGTGCGCACACCGGAGCTGGAGGTGCGGGCCGAGCTGGTGGTCGGGGCCGACGGTCGCGCGTCGGCGGTTCGCGCCGCGGCGGGATTGGAGATCGCAAGCGCGAGCTCGCGGATGGATGTCTTGTGGTTTCGGCTCAAGTGGCGGCCGGGCGACCCCGAAGAACTCTTTGCGATACTCCGCAAAGGTTTGCTGATGGCCATGATCTACCGCGGTGACTATTGGCAGGTCGCGCATTTGATGCCCAAGGGCCAGAACCCCCGGGACGCTTCACTGGAGGATTTCAAAAAGCGGCTGGCCTCAACGCTGCCCAAGTTGGCAGAACACGTCGACGATTTGCACTCCTGGGACGACACGAGCCAACTCGATGTGCGAGTGGATCGGCTCAAGATTTGGTGGCGTCGCGGCTTGCTCTGCATCGGCGATGCCGCGCACGCCATGTCGCCGGCCGGTGGGGTCGGCATCAACCTCGCTGTTGCCGATGCGGTGGCCGCTGCCAACATCCTTTGCGGCCCGCTGCGCGAAGGCCGGTTGACCGATGCCGACCTCGCCAAGGTGCAGCGCCGCCGCGAGCTACCCACCCGGATCATCCAGGCGGGGCAAGTGCTCATCCAGAACCGGGCGGTGGAACCGTATTTGACCGGCGACCTATCGCCGATCCGTATTCCGAAGTTCGTCGGCCGCGGCCCGCTGCAGTTCATCCCGCCGATCGTTGTCGGCCGGGGTTTCCGCCCCGAGCATGTCCGCACGCCGGACGCACACACTGCCTAGTGGCCAGCAGATAGGCTGTGCGGCATGCTGCCTGACCTGCACCCCGACTTGCAGGCGCTCGCTCCGTTGCTCGGTACTTGGCAGGGTCGCGGGTCGGGCACATATCCCACCATCGAGCCGTTCGACTACCTCGAGGAAGTCGCGTTTTCCCATGTGGGCAAGCCGTTTTTGATCTACGGGCAGAAAACCAAATCCGCTGCCGACGGCAAGCCGCTGCACGCCGAGACGGGATATCTTCGAGTACCGCAACCCGGTCATGTCGAACTGGTGCTCGCACACCCAAGCGGCATCACCGAAATCGAGGTCGGCACTTACACCGCCGACGGCACGACGATCGCGCTCGACATGACGACCGCAAACATCGGCCTGACACCAACGGCCAAAGAGGTGACTGCCCTGGGCCGCAGCTTCCGGCTCGACGGCGACGAGCTGTCGTATTCGCTGCAGATGGGCGCGGTCGGGCAACCGCTGCAGCACCACCTGTCCGCGGTATTGCACCGCAACGGTTAAGCCCCGCTCGAAGGTGAGGAGACCATAGCGTGGACGTCGAAAATGCAGTCTACCCAACGCAATCCCGCGTGGAAGAATTGATGGCAGACAGTTCCGGCGGTCCCGTCGTGATGCTCAACCTGCTGAAGTTCCGGACGACAGCCGCCTACCCCGACGGGCGTGCCAGCGACCTGACCGGCCGCCAGGCCTACGACCTCTACGGCGCACCGATGAAGAAAGTCATCGAAAACGGCGGCGGGAGAGTGCTTTTCGGTGGTGCGATCGCATCGCTGGTAATCGGCGAGGTCGACGACTTGTGGGATACGTGTCTACTGGTCGAATATCCTTCAGCCGCCGCATTTGCCGCGATAGTGACCTCCCCCGAAGTCGCGGAGATCGGCGTTCACCGCGCCGCGGGACTGGAGGGTCAGTTGCTGATCCGGGTGACACAGCTGGCGCTCTAGACGAACTGCGTCACACCGTCGTCGACGACGCGCCCGGAAACCCGAACCCAGCCCTCCGGGCTCCACGTGGTGTGGATTGCCGATCCCTTGCCCTGGGTGATGGTCAAGTCGCGGCTGAGGTAGTCGGTGATTCGCACGGCAGCTGACCCTGTCGCTTCGTCTTCCGGCACCCCCAGGTTCTCGCAGAACACGCGGGCGCGCAGCGATCCAGCGGACTCATCGATCCATGCCCACAGGTAGTGGGAGACGTCATCGGGGAAGTCGGCGGGGTCGGCGGCTGCCAGGTCATCGAGCGACCCGACATCGTAAATGGCGAACTCCGGAGCCCATTCCGAGCGGGCGCTGATCGTCGTGACGTCGTCGTCGTAGCTCACTTGCACAATGCCGGCCGGCACCTGCAGCGTGCGGATCGGCGTACCCCTGGCGCGCAACCACCATGACGCTCCGACGGTCGGGTGTCCGGCGAACGGCAGCTCGGTGGCCGGGGTGTAGATGCGAGCCTGCGCGGTGGTGGAACCGGCGCTCGGCAAATCGACGAAAACTGTTTCGCTGTAGCCTAATTGAGTGGCGATGCGCTGGTGCCACGAGACCTCGACGGTGCGGGCGTCGACGACGCCCAGGGCATTGCCAAAATTCCCCGCTGTGTTAGTGAACACCCGCAACACTGTGACGTCGAAGCCCATGCGCGCCGCTCCTCCTCATCGCTCCGCTGAAGCATCGTCGCCGGCGCGACCCATAGCTCGACCATAGACGTCGCCCCGCCGGGCCGCGATCAGGTGGCGCTGCGCTCGTCGGACCCCATGGCATTCAACACTGCGACGCGGGTGTCGACCGGTCCGGAGACGGTTTGCGCGCCGCCACCGGTACGCAGCAGCTCGCGCAACGCGGCCTGGTCGTGTTCGGCGGGCTCGGTATTGTCGATGAAGCGCTCGACGACCTCGATGAAACGGTCCGGATCGTCGTGGAACGGAAAATGGCCGGAGCGCTCGAAAATCTCCAACTGGGAACCCGGCATCGCGGCGTGCGCCATCCGGGCATGGCTGACCGGCACTACCACATCGTCTGTGCCCCAAATGATTTGCACTGGAACGGACGCAGTCAAATAACATCGATCCAGCATGGTGACCATCTGGCCGCGCCAGTCGACCACCGCCCGCAACGTCCGGGTGAACGCCGCTGAGGCCATCGGCTCGGGTAAATCGGCCAGCACCCGCAGCACATCCGGTAGGTCGTGGCCAAGAGCCGTTGATCCCAACACCCTGCCGGCCGCGCGTCCGGCGATCTGCAGAGTCGGCAGCACCAACGGCAGCCGAAGCAACGCCAGCGCCTCGGCGCCCATCGGCAAGGACGCCAGCCGCAACACCAGGTTGACGTCTTTGGTGACGCCGCCGGCCCCGACCAGGACCAGCCGCTCCACCAATTGCGGGAACTGGTAGGCGAACTGCATTGCCACCCCGCCGCCAAGCGAGTGGCCGACGACGGTGGCGCGCTCGATGTCGAGGACGGAAAGCAGGTCGCGCAGACCGTTGGCGTAAGCCGCGACCGAGTAGTCGGCACGTGGCTTGTCCGACTGTCCGTGCCCCAGCAGGTCGACGGCGATCACGGTGAACCGCTGTGCGAGCTTGGCTTGAACCGCCTCCCAGGTGGTGGAGTTGTCACCAATTCCGTGAATTAGCAGGATCACTGGACCCGAGCCGGCGATTCGGAACGCACGGCGATACCCATGGACCGTGCGGAACTGAAGCGTTGGGGTGACCTCCCGCACCGAGCGCAAATTGGGCTTTCGCTGAGTCATCTCGCCAACTTCGCTGTCGGGCCCGGGAGCGGGCGCTCACGTCGGATCGTCGTCGTCGAACTTCTTCTCTGCCTGCTGGGCGAGGAATCGCTCGAACTCCGCGCCGAGTTCGTCGCCGCTAGGTAGATCTTCATCCCGCGCCAGCAGCGACCGTTCCTCCTGAGCGGCGATGAAGTGATCGTACTGTCGCTCCAGCGCAGCCACCACTTGAGCGACTTCCGAGCTCGCCTCAACCTGCTCGTCGACCTTGGCCGCAATTTCAACCGCCGCCTCTTCCAGCGCCTTCAGCGGGAACTGCAGCGATCCGGTCTTGGCGACTTGCTCCAGCAGTGCCTGCGCGGCGGCCGGATAGTCGGTCTGCGCCAAGTAGTGCGGGACATGCACGGTGAAGCCGACCACTTCGTGGCCGTGCTGAGCCATCCGGTATTCCAACAAGTTCGACGCGCTGCCGGGAACCTGAACCTCGGCGATCCACGGCGTGAAGTCGGTGATCAACTCGCGGTTGTTGGAGTGCGCCGTCATCGTCACCGGCCGCGTATGCGGGACGGCCATCGGTATCGTTCCCAGGCCGATGGTCTGCCGTACGCCCAAACGCTCGGCCAACAACCGCACCGCGGTGATGAACCGTTCCCATTTCAAATCCGGCTCCATGCCGGCCAGCAGCAAAAACGGCGTCCCGACACTGTCATGCATGGCGTACAGGCTCAGCTCTGGGTCGTCGTACTGGGTGAAGTGATCGGTCTTGAACGTCATCAGTGGCCGCCGTGACCGATAGTCGAGCAGCTCGTCGATCGCGAACGAGGCGACAAGTTCGGTGTCCAGCGCGTCCTTGAGGTGGCCGGCGGCCAGCCGGATCGCATGACCGGCGTCGGAAAAGCCTTCCAGCGCGTGCACTAACACCGGGCCGCGACCATCCGACGCCGACAGCTGCGGCGCCGGGAACTCGAGCTCGTACATGCCGTTCTGCTCGGGCTGGTAATGCTCCCTGTCGGGGGGCTGGTTATCGCCCATCGCTTGCCTCCTCGCGCGGCGCGGTGTCCCGCAACCGTGTCAGATAGTGTCTCTCAAATCCGCTGGCCGCGGATACCTGACCCGCTGCCGGTTGGCACACCCATGTGTTCACCGAACGCTGCCGCTTACGGTCGCATTCCGCAGGGGTACCCGTTTCGGCGTCACCTGCGCCCGCCCGATCGGGCATGATCGACAACGATGCGCATTCTGGCACCAGCGGTGGGCTCGATCGCCGTCCTGGCGGCGTCAGCGGCATGCGGTCATCAGCCGCCTGCTGCGCCGGTCATCAGCGAACACAAGCCAGCCGTGGTCGACTCCCCGAGCCAGATTCTCGCGGCACCGGTCAATCCCGATCCGCGGGTGGGCGCGATTTTCTTCGGAGGCGGCGACCTGCACGCCTGCACCGGCTCGGTATTGCACTCGGCGGAAGGCAATCTGGTGCTTACCGCCGCGCACTGCCTGGGCGCAGGCGGCCCGGAGACCTTTGTTCCCGGTTTCGCCCACCAAGCCGGGCCGGGCGATGTCTGGACGCTGGATGTGGTTTACCTGGATCCCCGTTGGCTCGCCAATAGAGATCCGCACGCCGACTACGCGATCGTCCGGGTCAGCCGCCCCGAGGGCGGATCGGTCGAGGCCCAGGTCGGCTCGGCGCTGTCACTGGGGTCGGCACCCGCGAAAGACACCCGGGTGAAGGTGGTCGCCTACCCGGCCGGCGTCGGCGGCATGCCCGTCGGTTGTCAGGCCAGCACGGGAATCAGCGACGGCGGCTACCCCGAGTTGCTGTGCGCGGGCCTGGCCGACGGCACCAGCGGCGCGCCCTGGATCAGCGGCTCGAGCGTCAGCGGGGTGATCGGCGGTCTGCATGGCGGCGGCTGCGCGGAGAACCTGTCCTACTCGCCACCGTTCGAGCAGCACATCACCGATCTCATGGCACGCGCCGAGGCCGGCGGCCCGGGCGACGTGGCGCCCGCGGCGTTCGATGACGACTGCTAGCCATCGAACTGGCTGAGTGCGCGCACCTTGTTCATCACGTCCAGCGCGGCCAGCTTGTGGTTCACGGTTATCCCCAGCTGGACTTTTGTCCACAGCTCGCGGGTGGTGCCGTCTGTATCGCGGACGGGCTGACAGTGTCGATTGCCAGCGTGGGCGGCATGACCAAACAGCGAGAAGACTTCGAACTGAATCGCCCCGCCGCGATGATCGCGGCGCTCCCGGCCGTGCTGGGCTTCGTGCCGGAAAAATCGCTGGTGGTGATATCGATCGACGACAACGAGCTCGGGTCGGTGATGCGGGTCGACCTCTCCGACGCGCTCGCTGGCCAGATCGGGCAGCTCGCCGAGGTGGCGTCGGTCGCCAGCCCGGAGGCGGCCATTGTGGTCATTGTCGACGCCGACGGCGCGGGCTGCCCGACGTGCAACGAGGAGTACCGCGACCTTTGTACGACGCTCACCGACGAGCTGGCGCTGCGCGACATCACGCTGTGGGCCGCGCATGTGGTGGACCGGGTCGCCGCCGGGGGTCGCTGGCACTGCGTGGATGGTTGCGGCGCCGGCGGTGTGATCGACGACCCGTCCGCCTCGCCGGTGGCGGTGGCGGCGGTGCTCGACGGCCGTCGGCTTTATGCCCGGCGCGCTGACCTGCAGTCGGTCATCGCGGTCGATGAGGGGGCGTCAACCGCTGCGCTGGCCGAGCTGATCGGCGAACGGGCCGCGTTAAGGGATGCCGCACGTGCTGCCGATCCTTCTGCCTGCGTGCGCCGCGACGTCGAGGACGCGATCGCTGCGGCCGGCCGGGTCGGCGAGGGACACCGGCTCTCCGACGCGGAGCTGGCCGCGCTGGCCTGCGCGCTGGACGACGGGGAGTTCCGCGACACGATGTATGCCCTGGCAGTCGGCCGCCGCGCCGGAGAGGCCGAGTCGCTGTGGGCGCTGCTATCGCGCAGCCTGCCTACGCCGTGGCGGGTGGAGGCGCTGGTGTTGGTGGCGTTCAGCGCCTATGCGCGTGGCGACGGCCCGTTGGCCGGGGTGTCGCTGGAGGCCGCCCTGCGCTGCCAAGCCGACCACCGGATGGCGGGCATGCTCGACACGGCGTTGCAATCGGGTCTGCGACCCGAGCAGATTCGCGAATTGGCTGTCAGCGGGTACCGACTGGCCGAGCGGCTCGGGCTGCGATTGCCGCCTCGACGGACGTTCGGCCGACGAGCGGTGTAGCTGGCCGTTTAAATGGCGCGGTTAGACCTTTTCGACCTTGACGGCGTGCGCCATCTCATGCGGCAGGCTGACGGTCTCGTGGCCCGGTATCACGATCGTCACGCCGCCGGTCGGGTTGGTCTCGACGGTCACCCGCGCGTTGGGAACCACGCCGGCGTCCTTGAGCCGGGTGATCAGGTCGATGTCGCCCTGCACATGTTCGGTGAGCTGGCGCACCACGACCGCGACCGGCGATCCGGCCGGCAACTCCGTGAGCCGCACCAAGTTGGGCTCTTCGTCGCCGAATCCCGGCCCAACTCCCAAATCCAGCAGCCCCGGAATCGGGTTGCCGAATGGCGAGGTCGTCGGGTTGTTGAGGACTTGCACAAGGCGGCGCTCGACGTCTTCGCTCATCACGTGCTCCCAGCGGCAAGCCTCGGCGTGCACCTCTTCCCACGGCAAGCCGATGACATCGACCAGCAGCCGCTCGGCGAGCCGGTGTTTACGCATCACCGAGATGGCCAGCGAGCGGCCCTTGTCGGTGAGTTCGAGGTGGCGGTCGCCGGCCACATGAAGCAGGCCGTCGCGTTCCATCCGCGACACGGTCTGGCTGACCGTGGGTCCGCTCTGGTCAAGTCGTTCAGCGATACGGGCACGCAGCGGCGTTACGCCCTCTTCTTCGAGGTCGTAAATCGTCCGCAGGTACATCTCGGTGGTATCAACCAGGTCGTTCATTCCGCACCCTCCATTGCCGCTGAGTCTACTTGCCCAGCTGCGTGAATGGTCCGCTAACACTCCCGCACAGCAGTATGCCCGCCGCTGGCGCGGCGGGCATACGCTTCGATGTTGGTCTAGGTCGTCAGCTGGCGTAAGACCGCAGTCGGTCGGCCCGCTCACCGTTGCGGAGCTTGGACATAACCTCGCGCTCGATTTGGCGAACCCGCTCACGGGACAGGCCGAACAGCTTGCCGATCTGGTCGAGCGTGCGGGGCTGTCCGTCGTCGAGCCCGAAGCGCAACCGGATGACCTGATGCTCACGCTCATCGAGCGTTGCCAGCACCGTGCGGATGTCGGTGTGCAGCAGCTCGGCGATCACCGCGTTCTCGGCGGACATCGCTTCGGCGTCCTCGATGAAATCACCCAGCGGAGCCTCTTCCTCGGAGCCGACCGGCATGTCGAGGCTTACCGGGTCGCGGCTGTGCTCAAGCAGGTCGTTGATCTTCTCGACCGGAATGCCCGACTCGGCGGCGAGTTCCTCATCCGTGGCTTCACGGCCGAGGTTCTGGTGCATTTCACGCTTGATCCGTGCCAGCTTGTTCACCTGCTCAACGAGGTGAACCGGCAGCCGGATGGTGCGGCTCTGGTCGGCCATGCCCCTGGTGATCGCCTGGCGGATCCACCAAGTCGCGTAGGTCGAAAACTTGAATCCCTTTGTGTAGTCGAACTTTTCCATCGCGCGGATCAAACCCAGATTGCCTTCCTGGATGAGATCCAGCAGTGGCATTCCGCGGCCTGTGTAGCGCTTCGCCAACGACACGACCAACCGAAGGTTGGCTTCCAGCAGGTGGCTTCGTGCTGCTTCGCCGTCCCGAACCACCACTGCCAAGTCGCGTTTGCGGTTCTCGCCGAGACGCTTGCGGGTGTTGAGCAGATGCTGTGCGTAGAGGCCGGCCTCGATGCGCTTGGCGAGTTCGACTTCATCGGCGGCATTGAGCAACGCCGTTTTACCGATCCCGTTCAGATACACGCGCACCAGGTCCGCGGCTGGGCTCTGAGCGTCCAGATCGCCGTCAACCCGGCTTGTGGTGGCATTTGCCATGGGGGCCTCCTGATAGGCGTGTGCTGTCATGAGGTACAACGACCAACTTGGTGGTGGAGTTCCCACTGGGTGGCCATCTCACACCCGTTGACGTGCGCGGATGTCCGCGCGGTCTGAGAATGTGTTAAGAAGCCGGTGCGCCGGCAGGTTATTCGGAACCGTCGGCTGCTGGCCGCGGCGATTCCGGTTGCGGCGCTGCGCGAGTGTGCTGCTCGATCGCGGGGCGTTCAGCGGTGGGGAACAGCGGAGTGCGCCGCGTCACACCGTCGAAGCGCCGGGGTTCGTCGGGGTGCCGAGGCGGTCGGTCGTTGGCGATCAGTACTGCCATCCAGGGCAGCGGGATCGACGCGACGATGATCAGAAGTGAGATCAAACCGTTGTGCCACATGCCGTATGCGACCGCGGCCAGGATCAGCGCCGGAATCCGGAAGCTCATCAGCGTCAAGTATTTCCGCACTCGCTGGCGGTGCTGTACGTCGTATGCCGGCGCCGCGGCCGTGATGAGTACCGGTCGGCCCTCGTCGTCGAAACCCAGCTCGGTGCCGCGCTTCATTTCTCTACTGTTCCACACTTCGGCAACCCCGTCGAAGCCGATTGCGGCACAATATGACCATGCGAACCGAGACGATCGAGCGCACCGATACCGACGAACGCGTCGACGACGGGACCGACAGCGACACCCCCAAGTACTTCCACTACGTCAAGAAGAACAAGATCGCTGAAAGCGCCGTGATGGGCACGCATGTCGTGGCGCTGTGCGGTGAGGTGTTTCCGGTGACGAAGGCCGCCAAGCCAGGCTCACCGGTATGCCCGGACTGCAAGCGGATCTACGAGAAGCTCAAGACGGGCTGACCTGATCGGCGTCGACGCACGGAGCTGAGTCCGTCTCGTCGTCGGTATCGTCAGCCTTGGCGCGTGCTACCACCCACCGCCGCAGCCGGTGGGCATGGGTGCGGGGGGCCGGCCACTCCTCCTGGATGGCGGCGTTGAATTCTGCGCCCAGCATGATCGCGAAGCCGGCGAAGAAGGCGAACAGTAGGAATGCGATCGGTGTGGCCAGTGCCCCGTACGTGTAGCCGGTGCCGGTGATCCACCAGAGGTAGATGCGCAGCCCCAGCGTCGCGATCACGAAGGCCACGCTGGCCAGTGCCGCACCGAAGATCAGTCGGTGCGACGGCAGCGGCTCGGGTAAGGCCACGCGGTACAGGATCACCACAGTGACGATCAACCCGGTGAGTAACGCCGGGTAGTAGCCGTAGGCCAAGACGTCCTGCAGGCCGTCGGGGATGAGTTGGGCGAGCTTGCGCGGGCCGCGCACCATCAGCGGGGCGGTGATGATCAGGAACAGCAGCATCACCACGTACAAGAGCAGCGCGAAGAGCCGTTGGCGGACGGGATGGCGCAGCGGGGTCTGGTCGTGGGCCTCGACGACCGAATCGACGAAAGCCGAGATTGCCGACGATCCGGCCCATAGCGAGATCACAAAGCCCAGGGACACCACTTCACCACGGGCGCCGCGGTCGATGTCGGCAATCGTCGGTTCGATGATCCCGTGGACGACGCTCGGCGAAAAAATCTTGTCCGACATCGACACCAGGCGCTGCTCGATCCCCGGCATGGTGTCCGGCCCGAATAGCGGCGCCACGTAGGCGAGGCTGCCCAGCATTCCCAATAACAGCGGCGGCAGGGACAGCGCTGACCAGAATGCGGCCTGCGCCGACTCCGAGAAGATCGAGTCGTCCCAACTTTTCGTTAGCGCCCGGCGAGTGATGCGCCAGATGTGGTGGCGCGAAGGCTTCACTGCTCGGTCGCTCATGACCAGTTCAGGATTCCTGACTAGTAGTCCTGCCGCCAGGATTGCAGGTGGCGAGTAGTGGCTTAGGAGTCCAGCGGGACTGCGCTGGCTTCAAGCACGGCAGACGCCTCGATCAGCTTGGCCTCGTGCTCGTTGGCGTGGTGTTGGCAGAAGAGAAGCTCTGCGCCGGAGGGCAACGTGGCACGAACACGGGCGGCAGCGCCGCACCGATCGCACCGATCAGCCCTGGTTAGTTCTGGACTGGTCAAAGTCGCGTTCATCGCTACTCCTTCTGGCCTTAAAACACTGTCTCAGATGTCAACGCGTTTGGCCGTCTTCACCGAGGGTTTACCCGCTGTGTCGTTTCTCACGCCTGAGCTTTTGGGGCTCCGGCAGGATGGCGGTGTGACCCAACGCCCGGCCGTGCTGGTGCACCTGTGCCCCTCCGACGAGTGGTCGTCTGCCAAGGCCCGGGGCGAGCTACAGCCCGAGTCGCTAGCCAGCGTCGGATTCATCCATCTGTCGACGCCGCAGCAGGTACACCTGCCGGCCAACCGCCTGTTCCGCGGTCGCGACGACCTGGTGTTGCTGCATATCGAAACCGACCGTCTGGACGCACCCATTCATTGGGAACCCGGAGTGCCAACGGATCCCGAGTCGATGCTGTTCCCCCATTTGTATGGAGCCCTGCCGGTTGGTGCTGTGATTAACGTCACCACCTACCGCCCGGACGCGGACGGCGTCTTCGCGCCGGTCGCCGAATCGGCTGCCGAGTAGGCGTCGGCTTCGATCTCGACCAACAGTTCCGGCGCTATCAGCGCAGCTACCTCGACCATGGTGGCCGCGGGCCGGATCTCACCGAAGACCTCGGAATGCACCGCCGCGACCTCACGCCAGCGAGAAATATCGGTCAC
>NZ_JBATXN010000629.1:0-9718 GCF_049673265.1 Mycobacterium sp.
CCCCGGGCCTGGCGGACAGTGTGCGCCGGGAAAGCGAGGTGTTCGCCGAGTCGGCGGCGCTGATGGCCGACGCGGTGGGGGCGAAGCTGAACCAGATGACGTTCGACGTCACCTTCACCGCGGCCACCGCCGACTCCGACTTGGGATTCATGAAGATCCCGGCCGGAACCGTCGGCAGCGTCTACGGCTATCACCGCGGCTGGGTGGGCGACCGCAACGTGGTCAGCGTGGGATTCAACTGGATCATGGGCAATCACGTGGTGCCGCCGAAGCCGCTCGAACACGGCCACGTCATCCAGGTATTCGGCCTGCCCAACATGCGCACCGTGGTTCATTGCCTACCGCCGAAGGATTGGACGGAGCCCGGATTCATGGGTCTGGGCATGATCTACACCGCGATGCCGGTGACCAACGCCGTGCCGGCGGTCGTCGCGGCCAGTCCCGGGATCGTGACGCTGGCCGACCTGCCGCCGATCACCGGGCGTGCGGCACTGCCGTAATGACGCCGGATACATCGAGGGGACCTAGCGGAACGCTATCGTCCCCTCCGGTCTAGCATAGTTAGCCGAGCGAAGGTTCTATGGGGCATAGGTGGCGGTGACCAGCGGACACGAGCTCCTTCGGCAGAGTTGGGACGCCAACGGCGGCGACGGAATGGATCTGCGTCTTGATCTGTTCGCTTCAGACGACTGCGCACGGGCCGGCGGGAGGAGACCGAGTGAGGGCGATTTCGATTGGCGGTTTGCTCAGGCGCTGGTGGATCCCGTTGCTTCTCGTGGTCGTCCTCGCGGTCTCCGGGCTGGTGGTGTCACGGCTGCACAAGTTGTTCGGCTCACAGGACCTCAACGCGAATGCCGGAGCCGGGATCAAGATCGTTCAGTTCAACCCCAAAGTGGTGAAGTATGAGATCGACGGGCCGCCCGGCAGCGTCGCGAACATCAACTACTGGGACGCCGACGCCAACACGCACCAGGTCAACGGTGCGCCGCTGCCGTGGTCGTACACCATTTCCACCACCCTGCCCGCGGTCAGCGCCAACATCATGGCCCAAACCGATGCCGGTCACATCGGCTGCCGTATCACGGTCGATGGTGTACTGCGCGAACATCAGAGCGCAGACGGCCACAATGCCCAGACGTTCTGCCTGGTGAAGTCCGCATGACCGAGACCATGCCCGACACGAAGACGCCCGAGTCCACCAAATCCGGACACCCGCACCGACCGTTCATCCCGCACTTCGTTCGCATCTTCGCGATTCCGATCGTTTTGGGCTGGGTTGCGCTGACCGTCGTGGTCAACGTCGCCGTCCCGAGCTTGGAAATCGTCGGCGAAAACCATTCAGCGCCGATGGCCCCCCTGGATGCACCGTCGATGAAGGCGATGATGCGGATGGGGCACAACTTCAAGGAATTCAATTCCAACAGCACGGTGATGGTGGTGATGGAAAGCCAGCAGCCGCTCGGCGCCGCCGCGCACCACTATTACGACGACATCGTCCGCAAGTTGCGCCACGACACCGAGCACGTCCAACACATCCAGGACTTCTGGGGGGACCGGTTCACCGCGGCAGGCGCGCAGAGCGCCGACGCCCGAGGCGCCTACGTTCAGGTCAATATCGCCGGTAACCAGGGCACCACGCAGGCCAACGAATCCGTTGAGGCCGTCCGCAAGGTGGTCGACAAGGAACCCGCGCCGCCGGGAGTCAAAGCCTATGTCACCGGCCCGGCGGCGCTGTCCGACGACATGCACGTCATCGGCAACGCCAGCCTGGCAAAAATCACACTGTTCACCCTGGCCGCGATCGCGATCATGCTGCTTTTGGTCTACCGCTCGATCGTCACCACGTTGGTCCAGCTGTTCATGACGTTCGTTGCGCTGGCCTGCGCACGCGGAATCGTCGCAGTATTGGGTTACAACAACGCGTTCGGGCTCACCACGTTCGCCGCGAACATCCTGACGATGCTGGCGATTGCCGCCGGCACGGACTACGGGATCTTCCTTATCGGCCGGTATCAAGAAGCGCGTGCGGCCGGCGAGGACCGGGAAACCGCCTACTACACGACATTTCGTGGAGTCGCCCCGGTGGTATTGGGTTCGGGCCTAACGATCGCCGGAGCGACATACTGTTTGAGCTTCGCGCGGCTGCCCTGGTTCAACACCATGGGCCCCCCGGTGGCCATCGGCATGATCGTCGTGGTGGCGGCCGGGCTGACATTGGGTCCGGCGGTGGTTTTCCTGGGCAGTCGGTTCGGGCTGTTCGAGAAGAAGGCCCAGTCCCGCGGCCGGATGTGGCGGCGGGTGGGCACCGCGGTCGTGCGTTGGCCCGCACCGATTTTCGCGGTTAGCACCGCGGTCGTGCTGGTCGGCATGGTCGCGTTGCCCGGCTTCAAGACGAGTTACAACGACCGCCACTACCTACCCGAATCGGCACCGTCCAACGTCGGTTATGCCGCGGCCGATCGACACTTCTCCGAAGCCCGGATGAATCCGGACATGCTGATGATCGAGGCCGACCACGACATGCGCAATCCCGCCGACATGTTGGTGCTGGACAAGGTCGCCAAAAACGAGATCCGCACGGTCGGGATCGCGATGATCCAGGACATCACCCGACCGCTCGGAATTCCCATCCAGCACAGCTCAATTCCGTTTCAGAACAGCATCCAGAGCCAGACGACCATGCAGAACATGGACTTTCTCAAAGACAGAATGAAAGACCTTCTGAAGATGGCCGACGAGATGCAGATCATGATCGACGTCACGGAACGCCAGGCGAAGGTCACCCATGATCTGGCTAGTGCCGCCCTCGACAGCGCGAAAACCACGCAGGAGACGTCAGAGATTACCGACACCCTGCGTGACCACATCGCGGACTTCGAGGACTTCTACCGACCGATCCGCAGCTACTTCTACTGGGAGAAGCACTGCTACGACATTCCAGTCTGCTTCTCGTTCCGGTCGTTGTTCGACTCGGTCGACGGTTTCGACCAACTCGCCGAGAAGTTCCACGACCTCTCCGGCGACATCACCCGCACCGCGCAGGCCTCCCACGAGCTGGAGCAGCTGATCCCGATCATGCTCGAAACGTTGAAGACGACGCATGGTCTGACGTTGACGATGTACCAGACGTTCAAAGCGATGATCGACCAGATGGAGGCGATGAGCAACACCTCGATCGTGATGGGACAAAGCTTCGACGCCTCGCAGAACGACGACTTCTTCTATCTGCCACCCGAGGCGTTTACCAACCCAGAATTCATCCGCGGCGTGAAGCTGTTCTTCTCCCCCGACGGAAAGTCGGTGCGGTTCTTCATTACTCACCAGGGTGATCCGATGACTCCCGAGGGGATCGCCCGAGTTTCCGCGGAACGAACCGCCGCTCAGGAGGGGCTCAAGCAGTCCTCGCTGTCCGACGCCCGAGTGTATCTGGGCGGAAGCGCGGCGACCTTCCGCGATATGGCCGACGGCGAGAAGTACGACTTGATGATCGCGGTGGTTTCAGCGTTGACACTGATCTTCATGATCATGCTGCTGCTCACCCGCAGCGTGGTAGCAGCGCTGGTCATCGTCGGTACAGCGAGTAGCTCGATCGCCGCATCCGTCGGACTATCGGTGTTGATCTGGCAAGACCTGTTCGGCATACACATCCACTGGATCGTCGCGGCGCTTTCGGTAATCATCTTGTTGGCCGTGGGCTCCGACTACAACCTGCTGTTGGTCTCGAGGTTCAAAGAAGAAATTCACGCCGGGCTCAAGACCGGATACATCCGATCCATGGCCGGCACCGGCGCGGTCGTGACATCGGCGGGACTGGTGTTCGCCTTCACGATGGCGGCGATGCTGGGCAGCGAACTGACGGTGTTGGGCCAGTTCGGCTCAACGGTCTGCATCGGTCTGCTGCTCGACACGCTGGTGGTGCGCACGCTGTTCATGCCGTCGCTCGCCAGGATGTTGGGCCGCTGGTTCTGGTGGCCGCTGGTGGTCCATCCCCGAGGTGATTACGGCAAACCAAAGCCTCAGCCGGTACCAGCCGCCGAAGAGGACACCACCGCGCCACTGGCGGTTCAGGCGCAGCGATAGGCAGAGGCGACTCCCGCCGCTTGTCTTCTCAACCAGCCGATTCGAGCTGGCGGCTTTCGGCGATTTGCCGGCCTATATAGTCGGCGACCGCAGTCGGGCTGGGATGGTCGAAGATCAGCATCGGCGGAAAAGTCAGCCCCGTCGCGGTTCTGAAGCGGTTGCGCAGCTCGACAGCGGTGAGCGAATCAAACCCTAGCTCTTCGAACGATTTGTCAGGCTCGATTTCGTCAGGGGCGGGGTGACCCAGTACCGCCGCAACCTCTAAACGCACCATCTCGATCAGGAGGCCGTGTTGCTCGTCGGGCGCCAGCCCGTTGAGACGTTGGGCCAGCACCGATCTCGATTGTTTGGGGTCGATCGTGGCGTCGACCAGGCGCCGCCGACGGCGGGGGGCCAGACTGCTGAACAACGGGGGCAATCCGCCGCGCAGCGCCCAGCTGCTCAGTACGGCCCGGTTCATCTGAGCGGCCACTACAACGGGATGATCCACTGCTAGCGCAGCGTCAAACAACTCCAGCGCCTGCCGAGAGTTCATCGCCGCCAGCCCATAACGGCCGAGCCGGGCCAGATCGCGGCCGCTCAAATTGGCGGTCATGGCGCTGGCACGTTGCCACAATCCCCACGCCAGTGAAACGCCGGGCAACCCCACCGCACGCCGATGAGCGGCCAAACCGTCCAGAAATGCGTTGGCGGCAGCGTAATTTCCCTGCCCGGCCGCACCGACCGTGGCGGCGATCGAAGAACACAGCACAAACATCGACAACCCCATATGCCGGGTCAACTCGTGCAAGTTCCATGCCGCGTCGACCTTGGCCCGCAAGACTGGATCCGCCCGTTCCGGAGTCAGCGAGGTGATCACCGCATCATCGAGCACCCCGGCGGCATGAATTATCCCGCGTAGGGGTGGGCACCGCCGCTCCAGCTGAGTCAACAACTCCGCCAACGCAACTCGATCGGCGACATCGCAGGCCAACACCTGCACCTCGGCGCCGAGCCGGGCCAAATCGGCAACCAGCTCGGCGACCCCCTCTGCGCGATCCCCGCGCCGACTGACCAACACAACGTGGCGAACTCCGTAGGTGTTCACCAGATGGCGAGCCAGCTCGCCACCGGCCATCCCGGTGCCACCGGTGATCAACACCGTGCCTTCCGCAAGCCCTTCAGCCACCACCGTCGGCATGGTCAACACCACTTTGCCGATGTGGCGGGCTTGGCTCATGAACCGGAAAGCCTGTGCGGCGCAGCGCACATCCCACGTGGTGACCGGCAGACCGCGCAGCGCCCGGGTGTCAAGGAGCCCCCTCAACTCGCCCAGCATCGCTGCGAGGTGCTCTGGGCCGGCCTCGGCCAGGTCAAACGCCCGATACCACACACCTGGATACTTTGAGGCGACCGCAGGCGCATCGCGGATATCGGTCTTGCCCATCTCGATAAAACGCCCGCCGCGGGCCAGCAACCGCAGCGAGGCATTTACGAACTCACCGGTCAGCGAGTTGAGCACTACGTCAACCCCGCGGTGCGCGGTGACCGACAGGAATTTCTCCTCGAAATCGACCGTGCGCGAATCGCCGATATGGTCCTCGTCAAAACCCATGGCGCGCAACGTATCCCATTTACGTCGGCTGGCGGTGGCAAACACTTCCATTCCCCAGTGCCGAGCCAATTGCACCGCGGCCATGCCTACCCCACCAGTAGCGGCATGCACCAGCACCGATTCGCCTGCACGGATCGCAGCCAGATCCGCCAACCCGTACCAGGCTGTCAAAAATGCCACCGGGATCCCCGCAGCCTGCGTCAATGACCACCCCTGCGGCGCCTTGACAAGCAGTTGCTGGTCCACGACCGCCAAGGGACCCGCCCCACCTATCAGCCCCATCACCGGATCACCCACAGCCAACGGGGCCACATCGGCGGCGACCTCGATCACCACCCCGGCGCCTTCCGCACCTAACGCCGGGGTTTGGCCGGGATACATCCCCAACGCCACCACCACATCCCGGAAATTGACTCCGACCGCGGCGACCGCTACCCGAACCTGCCCCGATTGCAGCGGCGCTTGTGCCTGCGGGCAAGGCTGCGCCACGACATCCTGCAGCGTCCCACCGCCACCGGTTGCCAACTGCCACGCCTGCTCTCCCGCCGGTAACCCGAGCAGTGGCGGAGCTGGCGCTAGCCGGGCGGCGTACACACTGCCGGCGCGCACTACCAGTTGCGGTTCTCCGGCGCCGACCAGCGCCCTGGCATCCAGCGTCGTGTCGGTGTCGATCAGCACGATCTGGCCGGGGTGTTCGGTCTGAGCCGAACGCACCAAACCCCATACCGCCGCCCCGGCCAGATCGCTGACATCCTCACCGGCCAACCCCACCGCACCACGGGTGACCACCGCCAGCGTGCCGGTCCCTTCCTGGACAAGCCAGCGCTGCAAAACCATTAGAGCGGTGTGGGTGGCGGTGTGTACGCAGCCCACGACATCCTGACCGGCAGGCCCGCATTCCCACACCACTACACCGCTCGCACCGGGCCGCTCACCGTCGTCGGCGCAAAACTCCTCCCAGGACAACACCGGCGGCTCGTTATCCTGGTCAATGGTGTTGGGGTTCACCGGGATTGGTGACCACACCACTTCGAGCAGCCCCTGCTCGGGTTGTCCGCCGGCCGTGGTCGCCGCGGCGTGTAACTGTTCGGCGGTCTGCGGGCGGGTTGTCAGCGACTGCACCGTCAACACCGGCAGCCCCGCGGTGTCGGTTACCTCGACCGAAATCGCGTCCGCGCCCAGGGTGGTGATGCGGGCCCGCACTCGCCCCGCGCCGCCGGCATGCAGTGAAACCCCCCGCCAGCAAAACGGCAGCATGGTTTGGGCGGCGTCGTCGGCTGCCCCTGCGGCGTGCAGGACCGCGTCCAAGACGGCCGGATGCAGCCCCCAGCCGGCGACTTGTACGCCGGCCTCGCCGGAGGCGACGACCTCAACGAAAAGCTCTGGCCCGCGCCGCCACATCGCCGTCAGCCCCTGAAACGCGGGGCCGTAGCCATAGCCGCGGGCGGCGAGCCGTGCATAGAGATCAGAAATATCAATGCTGGCGGCATCGGCCGGCGGCCAGTCCGACAGATCCATTAAGGTGTCGGCGGCGGTCATCCCCACGATGCCCTCCGCGTGCAGCAACCACGCCCCGTCGGATTGGTCGCTGCGGGAATACACCGAGATTGCCCGGCTCTCCGACTGATCTGCGGCGCCCACAACCACCTGCAGCTGTACCTCGGCGCCCGGGGGCAGGACCAGCGGCGCGGCGAGCGCCAATTCCTCTATCACCGCGCATCCGACCTCGTCAGCGGCGCGGACGACCAACTCCACAAAGCCCGTCCCGGGAAATAGCACCGCCCCGCCCACCAGATGATCGGCCAGCCACGGCTGAGCGGACAACGACAACCGCCCGGTCAGCACCACCCCGCCGGAGTCAGGGCGTTCGACCACCGCGCCCAGCAACGGATGTCCGGCCGCGCCGAGACCCAAACCGTGTGCGTCAGCGGGTCCGGTCGAGGCTGGCGCCGACCAAAACCGCTGCCGCTGAAACGCATACGTGGGCAAGTCCACCCGCCGGGCGCCCGAGCCGGCGAATACGGCCGGCCAATCCACCCGCAGGCCGCTGGTAAAGAGGTGACCTGCCGCCCGCATCAGTGCGGGCAGCTCCGGGCGGTCTTTGCCCAACAACGAGACCGCCACGGGCTCAGCCGGCGACAATGACTGCTCGATGGACGCTGTCAAACCGCTCGCGGGACCGGCCTCGATGAAATGCGTTGCGCCATAGGCTTCCAGTTGCCGCACACTGTCGGCGAATCGCACCGGCTGACGAATATGCTTCACCCAGTACTGGGTCGACCCGAAATCCGATTCGGCCAGCTTGCCGGAGATGTTCGACATCACCGGGATGCGCGGTTCTCGAGGCTCAACCCGGGCAGCGATCTCCGTGAATTCCTCGAGCATCGGCTCCATCAGCGGCGAATGAAAAGCATGTGAGACGGCCAACCGGTGCACCCGCCGGCCGTGGGTAGTCAATCGTTGCGCGATCGCGCTAACTGCCCTCTGCTCACCTGAGATCACCACCGATGCAGGCGCATTGATTGCCGCGATTCCCACCTCCTCACCCAGCAGAGGCACGACCTCGTGTTCACTGGCGTCCACCGCGATCATCGCTCCACCTGAGGGTAGGTTCTGCATCAGCCGTCCCCGCGCGGCCACTAACATCGCCGCGTCCTCCAGCGTTAACACCCCCGCCGCATACGCCGCCGACAACTCTCCTACCGAATGACCCATCACGAAATCCGGGCCCACACCCCATCCGCGCAATAACGCGAACAGCGCCGCCTCAACGGCGAACAACGCCGGCTGGGCGAACTCGGTGCTATCGAGCAGACCCCGATCACCGCCCCAGACAACCTGACGCAGCGGCAGCCGCAGATGCCGATCCAGCTCATCGGCAACCGCGCCAAAAGCCTCGGTGAATACCGGCAATTGGCCACACAATTCGCGGCCCATCCCGATCCACTGCGAACCCTGTCCGGGAAAGACCAGCACTGTTTTACCGACCGACCCCGCCCGGCCCGTCACCACGTCCGCATCCGGCTCGCCGCTGACTACTTTGGCCAACCGCGCCATCAGCTGCTCTCGATCAGCGCCCACCACCACCGCCCGATGCTCGAACAGCGACCGCCGCGCCAACGAGAACCCCACGTCGACCGGGTCCACTTGCTGGTCGGTTTGCACATAGGTCAACAACTGGTCCGCCTGCGCAACCAACGCCGGCCCTGATTTGCCCGAGATCACCCACGGCAGCGCCGATAACACCGTCCGGCCGGAACTATCGGGATCGCTTGCGGCCCTGTCGCTTTCAGACTGTGCTTGTTCCAAGATCACATGCGCGTTGGTTCCGCTGATCCCAAACGAAGACACTGCCGCTCGGCGCGGATGCACGTCGGCCGGCCAGTCCCGAGCCTCGGTCAACAGCGACACCGCCCCGCTCGGCCAGTCCACCCGCGGAGAAGGCGAATCGACATGCAGCGTCGCCGGCATCACCTCGTGACGCATTGCCTCCACCATCTTGATTACCCCGGCCACCCCGGCTGCGGCTTGCGTATGACCCATATTCGATTTGATCGAGCCCAACCACAGCGGCCGCTCCGGCGGGCGGTCTTGCCCATAGGTAGCTAAAATTGCTTGTGCCTCAATGGGATCACCCAACGTGGTGCCCGTCCCATGAGCCTCCACCACATCCACATCGGCGGGGGTCAAACCTGCGCTGGCCAACGCCGACCGAATTACCCGACGCTGGGATGGACCGTTGGGTGCGGTCAACCCGTTAGACGCGCCGTCCTGATTGACCGCGCTGCCGCGCACGATCGCCAGCACCGAATGTCGTTGCCGTCGGGCATCCGATAACCGCTCCAAAACGACCACACCGGCGCCCTCACCCCACACCGTTCCGTCAGCCGCGCCGGCGAACGATTTGCACCGCCCATCAGCGGCCAATCCCCGCTGTCTGCTAAACCCCACAAATATCGCCGGCGACGACATCACCGTCGCGCCACCGGCCAACGCCAGATCACACTCCCCCGTGCGCAACGACTGCATCGCCCAGTGCAGGGC
>NZ_JBATXN010000630.1:0-1695 GCF_049673265.1 Mycobacterium sp.
GCTGCTGGCGGCCCTGCTGGTCAGCGCCGCGCTGGTTGGTGGATGCAGTTCCGTGATCCACGGCAAGCCGGTGGCCTCGCCGCCCGCCGGAGCGACCGAACCGTCGGTCCCAAAGGCCAGACCGTCCCTCCCGTCACCGACCCCATCGCGGCCAGCGCCGCCGAGCGCTAATCCGCCGGCCAACATCATTCCGCTGCCACCCGACCCCAACGGCTACGTCTTCATCGAAACCAAATCCGGTCAGACGCGCTGCCAGATCAACCGCCACTCAGTCGGTTGCGAGGCACAGTTCACCGACTCCCCCATGCAGGACGGTGAACGGGCCAACGGCGTGAACATCACCGAGGACGGTTCGGTGCAATGGGTGCTGGGCAACCTCGGCGACATTCCCACCGTGTCTATCGACTACCTCACCTACGACGCCGAGGGCTGGACGATTGCAGCCAGCGAAAGTGGCACCCGGTTCACCAACGACAACACCGGCCACGGCATGTTCGTCAGCGTCGAGAAGGTCGACACCTTCTAGCGGCCTAAGTCCCTGCGGCGGCCGCATCGAGCAGCGCGGTGTACAGCTCGGCGGTGGTGAGGGTGGGAATGTCGTAGAAGGTTGTCATTCCTTCCACTGTCGGTGTGGCCGAGGCGATTTCGGTTGGCGTCAACCCGAGGTAGGCGTCGTGGAGTTCAGCGCCGAACAAAATGTCCTGCTGTGTTGTGCCCAAGACGCCGGGTTCCGCATAGGTGTCGCCGTGGATGTCGTATATCTCGGTCGGGTACAGGTTGTCGGGCACGCCGGTGGGGTTGGCGCCGAGCATCACGAACCGCAAAGCGTCGATAGGAACTCCGTCTTGGATGAGAGTCGGTTCGTCGAGGGAGGCAATGGCGCTGCTTTGCGAGTAGGTGAAAATCGTCAGCGGATCGGCGCACACACCGGCTGCGTTGCAGCCCATGTCGCCGGCGTTGTAGTCGGCGACGATCGCATTGGTGAGGATCTGCTCGCCCTGCGCCACGCTCGTCTGGAAGTCGTTTGTTTCCGGGGTGGTCAGCGGCAGCGTCGTGAAGGCGTTGCCCTCGTACCCGTTCGGGTAGAGGTACAGGTTTAGCGCGTCGTTGATGTAGGCGGCATCCGGTGTCGATATGCCGGTGGGGCCCAGGACCAGCGCGTTGGTTGAGCCGGCCAGGAAGTCGGGATTGTATCCGTCGGCGGGGGTCACGGCGGCCGCGACGTCGCTGGTTGTGGCGACGCTGGTTGTGGCGACGCTGGCTGCGCCAGCCCCGGCGGCCCCGCCGGTTTGGTGACCGAACGCGCTGAAGCTGTCGTACTGCCCACCGGCACCGGTAGCGTTGGCGGTGTCGTTGTCCTCACCGAAAACGGTAGCGATGTCGTGATCGTAGGCAGTGGTGCCGTTATTCAGCAGATCGGAGCCAGCGACCGCGTTGCTGCTATTGCCTAATACGGAGGCAATGTCGTCGTTGCCCCAGACACCGCTCGTACCGCCGGCATAAGCAAGGTTATAGCCGTCGAAGCCGCCGCCGGTGAAGTCGCCGCTGCCAGCGCCGATGCCGTCGGCATCACGCCGTGCGCCGTCGCCCGTGAAGTACAGTCCTTTGAAGGTGGAGAAGTAGGTCTGCACGAACCGGTCGTGATCGCCGAACACGGTGCGCATCTGGCCTGGCCAGGAATCGGCAATGCAGAGG
>NZ_JBATXN010000631.1:0-16647 GCF_049673265.1 Mycobacterium sp.
CTGCTGGCCTCGGCCACCGCGTCAGCAGAAGCCCCTGCGGCCCCGACCGCCGCCGGGGGCGCAACCGAATCAACCACTGACCCCTCATAGGAAGGCTGACCATTGGCGAACTTCACCGCTGCCGACGTCAAGCGGCTTCGGGAGCTCACCGGTGCCGGCATGCTCGACTGCAAGAATGCGCTGGCCGAAACCGACGGCGACTTCGACAAGGCCGTCGAGGCGCTGCGGATCAAGGGCGCCAAGGATGTTGGCAAGCGCGCCGAGCGGGCTACTGCCGAGGGCTTGGTCGCGGCCAAGGACGGCGCGTTGATTGAGCTGAACAGCGAGACCGACTTCGTCGCGAAGAACGCCGAGTTCCAAAAGCTCGCCGACGAGATCGTCGCGGCGGCCGCCAAGTCCAAGGCCGCCGACGTCGAAGCGCTCAAGGCTGCCAAGGCGGGCGACACCACCGTCGAAGAAGCTATTGCGGCGCTGTCGGCCAAGATCGGCGAGAAGCTCGAACTGCGCCGGGTCGCGTACTTCGACGGCACGGTCGAGACCTACCTGCACAAGCGCGCGGCCGACCTGCCCCCGGGCGTCGGAGTGCTGGTCGAGTACACGGGCTCCGATGCCGAAGCGGCGCATGCCGTTGCGCTGCAGATCGCCGCACTCAAGGCGCGGTATTTGACCCGCGACGACGTGCCCGACGACGTGGTAGCCAGCGAACGACGTATCGCCGAGGAGACCTCCCGTGCGGAGGGCAAGCCCGAACAAGCGCTGCCCAAGATCGTCGAGGGCCGGCTGAACGGGTTCTTCAAGGATGTCGTGTTGCTCGAGCAGCCGTCGGTGTCTGACAACAAGAAGACGGTCAAGGCGCTGCTCGACGAGGCCGGTGTCACTGTCACACGGTTCGTCCGGTTCGAGGTCGGCCAGCAGTAGCATCAGCCGGATGCGACACGTACACGCGTTCGGTGATGACGCCCTGGGTGACCTTGATGCGGTCGGTCTGACCGACGCCCTCAAGTCCGGTCGGATAGGCCGGGCTGAGGTCGTCGAGGCGGCGATCGCGCGCACCGAGGCCCTCAATGCCGCCCTGAACGGCTTGGCGTATCAAACATTCGACCGAGCCCGCGCCGAAGCGGGTGCGCCTGCTAAGGACGGTTTTTTCAGCGGCGTACCGACCTTCATCAAGGACAACGTCGACGTCGCCGGGCTGCCGACGATGATGGGTACCGACGCGTGGACACCGCGGCCCGCCGACCTCGACGGCGAGTTCGCGCAGATGTATCTGGCAACGGGGATCACCCCGCTGGGCAAAACCCAGATGTCGGAGTATGGGTTCAGCGCGTCCGCCGAACACCCGCGACTCGGACCGGTCCGCAATCCGTGGAACACCGACCACACTGCAGGCGCCTCGTCGTCGGGTTCCGGCGCCTTTGTCGCGGCCGGGGCGGTACCGATCGCACACGCCAACGACGGCGGTGGTTCAATTCGAATCCCCGCGTCCTGCAACGGACTTGTGGGATTGAAGCCGTCGCGCGGCCGGCTGCCGCTGGATAAGGCAGTCAGCCGAATGCCGATTCGCCTCGTCGCCAATGGCGTGGTCACCCGATCGGTGCGCGACACCGCGGCCTTTTTCCGGGAAGCCGAACGCATCTGGCCCGTCCCGAACCTGCCGCCGATCGGGGATGTGCAGCATCCCGGCAAGCAGCGGCTGAGGATCGCGGTCATCACCCGCTCGCTCCTGCGCGAGTGCAGCGCCGAAGTCCGCGAGCTCACGCTGAAAACCGCGGGGTTGCTCGAAGAGCTCGGCCACCGTGTCGACCACGTCGAAAAGCCGCCGGTGCCAACCAGCTTCGCCTCCGATTTCCTGCTGTACTGGGGCCTGCTCGCCTTCGGCCAGATCCGTCTCAGCCGCGGCGCGGCCGGCTTCGACCGCAATCGGCTGGACAACCTGACCCTCGGCCTGGATCGGCTCGCTCGCCGCAACATGCACCGCCTGCCGCTGGCGCTCATGCGTCTGCGCGGAGCGCGTCGGCACACGGCGCGCTTCGCCCGAACGTATGACGCGGTGTTGACCCCGACGCTGGCCGACGAGACGCCGCCGATCGGTTACCTCGACCCCACCGCCGACTACCAGCAGATCATCGACCGGCTGGAGAACTGGGTCGCGTTCACGCCGCTGCACAACGTCACAGGGGAGCCGGCGATCTCGTTGCCGCTGGGTGAATCCGCCAACGGGTTGCCGGTGGGCATGATGGTCTCAGCGGACGTAGGAGCCGAAGTCCGGCTGCTGGAGCTGGCCTACGAACTGGAAGAGGCCCGGCCGTGGGCCCGCATTCAGGATGCTGACGTTCGGTGACGATGCAGGCCGGGACTGGCCTGTTGTGGGGGCACCTCCCGCTTGCGGGGGAGAACCGGACCATAAGCCTCAGGACCCCAGCGCCGCCAACATCCGCTTGAACTCTCGCTGCTCGGCTGCAGACAGCTTGGCGAGCACACGGGCGTCGGCCTCCCGCACGGCAGCCTCAGCACGCTTCAGCAGCGTCCGGCCTGTCGCGGTCAGCGAGGCCGGCAGCGCGCGACCCGATGCCACCGACGCCGGCCTGCTCACCGCTTGGGCATTTTCCAACCTGTGCAACACCGTGTTCATCGCCTGCGGTGAGACGTTGCCTTCCCGGGACAGTTCAGCGCTGGACATCCCCGGACTGATGGAAAGCATTCGCATACAGACGAATTCGGGCAACGTCAGACCGAGCGGGCTCAGCACCGCAGCCACTTCTGGTCGCAGCGCGGCGACCACCTGATATAGCAGATATCCCAGAGGTGCGTCGTTTGCGGTGCTCATGTCAACCATCTTGACATATATCAGGCCGGTTGATATACATCGGATATGACTGAAACGCAGAAGTTCGATTTCGATTTCGATCCGGCCTACCGCGGGGAAGCCGCCCCGTTCGGGGCTGGTGTCCGGCCGCCGTGGAGTCTGGGTGAGCCGCAACCGGAGCTGGCGGCACTGATCGACGAGGGCAAGATCAAGGGTGACGTGCTTGATGCCGGCTGCGGCGAGGCGGCGCTGTCACTGCATCTGGCGGCGTTGGGGCACAACACCGTCGGGTTGGATGCCTCACCCACCGCTATCGAGTTGGCCAGGGCCGAGGCGCAAAAGCGTGGCTTGACCAACGCTTCGTTCGAGGTGGCCGACATCACCGACTTCAGTAGCTGGCCGACCGGTTCCGAAGGCCGGTTCGACACGATCGTCGACAGCACGCTGTTCCACTCGATGCCGGTCGAGCTGCGCGATGGCTACCAGCAATCCATCGTTCGCGCCGCCGCACCAGGCGCGTCCTACTTCGTGCTGGTCTTCGACCGATCCGGAATACCCGAAGGCCCGCCCAACGCGGTCACCGAAGATGAGCTTCGTGATGTCGTGTCGCGATACTGGGTCATCGACGAGATCCGGCCGGCCAGGATTCACGCCAACTTCCCCGACGGGGATCATCCCGAGTCTCCCTTTGTGAATGTCCGTGATGAGGGCAGCGGGCGCAAGTCAGCACCGGCCTGGCTCTTGTCAGCGCACCGGGGCTGACGCCGCGAAAGTCGTTACAGCCGAAGAAGTTGGCTGAACTCCTCCAGATGCGCCCGGACCTCCAGCGGTCCGGCGTAGATGGCCGCGGCGCCGGCGTGCTCCAGAGCCTCCCGCCCGATCCCGCCGGTGAGCACCGCCGCGGTGGGCACACCGGCGCGCCGGCCCGCGTGCACATCCCAGACAGTGTCGCCGAGCATGAGCGCTTCTGCTGGGTCGGCTTCGATGCGTTGTAGCGCGCTGGCGACGATGTCCGGATGCGGTTTCGCGCGCTCGGCGTCGGCCGCCGATGTCACCGCGCAGATCAGGTCTTCCGCGTCGAGCGCGGCGCGCAATACGCCGAGCTCCTCTTCTCCGGCCGAGGTGGCGAGTACCGATCGCCAGCCCAGTTCCGCGATCGCCTCGAGCAACTCCCGCGCGCCGGGAAGCGGGCGCAACGCCGGCGCGGCGTCGACGAAGTAGCGGGTGTGCAGCTTTTCGACGTGTGAGCTGTGTGCGTCGGCCAGTTCATCGCCGAGCAGAATGCGGACGAGTTCTGAACCTGATCGGCCGATCAGCCCGAGGATCCGCCAGCATGGCACCTCCTTGTCGACGTCGAGAAACGCGCGGTGCCACGCCACCACGTGGTGGAAGTTGGAGTCGACCAACGTGCCGTCGACATCAAACAGGACAGCAGGTTTGCCGGCGTACGCGAAACCGCGCGGGGCTTCGACACGGGCGGGTTGCACCATCGAGATAGACCTTTCGGTTGAGCCAGGGCAGCCGGTGGGTACCCCGCAAACGACGAAATCACGCAACGGCCCTGCAGCCATTCGGGGCCAGCGGGGATTGTTCTACGCCGAACCGGGTAACCAGCGGTGCGATGGACAACGTGAGGAAAATGACTGGCGGCATGGCCGAGCGGGCACGACAGGAGGCCGACGCCTATCGCGGCGACGACCCGCGACCGTTACGCGGTTATGTCGGGGTGCTCGGCGTCTACAGCAGCGTTGTGCTGCTGACTGCGCTCATCGCGGCGGTTACCGGGCGCAAGCTGCCCGAGCGGTGGCACCCGCAGGACCTCGTCACGGTGACGCTGGGTTCCCACAAGCTATCCCGCGTCTTGACCAAGGACGCGGTTACCAGCCCGATCAGGGCACCATTTACTCGTTACGCAGGCACCGGCGGCCCCGCCGAAGTGCACGAGGAAACCCGGCACTCCAGCCAGCTTCGGCACAGTTTGGGCGAGCTGCTCACATGCCCGTTCTGCCTGGACATGTGGGTGGCCACTGTGTTCGTCATCGGGTTGATATTCGCACCCAGGTTGACCCGTTTGATCGCAGGCAGTTTCACCGCGCTGGCCGGTGCTGACTTCCTGCAGCTCGCCTACGCGATGGCGCAGCAAGCAGCCGAGGGTTGACGACACCAGGATCGAGGGGTTAGCGATGCCGAAAACAACCAAGGGCGGCCAGCCCAAGAAGGACGAGTTGCCCAGCACACTGAAACGGTCCAACGCCAAAGCGCAACGCACGTTTAGCAAAGCGCACGATGCTGCCGCCGACGAGTACGGCAGCGAACAGCGCGCCCACCGTGTCGCCTACGCGGCGCTCAAGCACAGCTTCGAAAAGGTTGGCGACCGGTGGTTACCCAAGAAGAAGAAGGGCCCGTCAGACAAGCGCGCCGAGCGCGGGGGTCTCAACAACCCGATCCCCTCTGAGGAGGGGGTAGACGCCAACGCCAGCAAGAAACATCTGCTCGATGTTGCCCGCCGACTCGACATCCCTGGACGGTCGACGATGGACAAGTCCGAATTGGTCGACGCGATCAAGAAGCACAACCGCAAAGTCCGCGGCCGGTAAAGCGCCGCAACGGATTGGAGCACTTAGATGGCAGAAGGGGTTCGCAATGACAGCTAAAGACTCAGATGCAAAGCAACAGCAACTCGAGGGTTATCGCGTCGACCGCGCAGCCGAATATCTGACGACGCAGCAGGGTGTTCGGGTCGACCACACCGACGACTCGTTGAGCGTGGGCGAACGCGGGCCCACGCTGCTGGAGGATTTTCACGCGCGCGAGAAGATCACCCACTTCGACCATGAGCGGATCCCGGAAAGGGTGGTACACGCCCGGGGCGCCGGAGCATACGGATACTTCGAACCCTATGACGACTCATTGTCCGACTACACCGTCGCGAAATTCCTGACCACGCCCGGTAAGCAGACACCGGTGTTCGTGCGGTTCTCCACCGTCGCAGGCTCGCGCGGGTCGGCCGACACCGTTCGCGATGTCCGGGGCTTTGCGACCAAGTTCTATACCGACCAGGGCAACTACGATCTTGTCGGCAACAACTTTCCGGTCTTCTTCATCCAGGACGGCATCAAGTTCCCGGATTTCGTGCATGCGGTTAAACCCGAACCGCACAACGAAATTCCGCAGGCGCAATCAGCGCATGACACGTTGTGGGACTTCGTATCGCTGCAGCCGGAAACCCTGCACACGATCATGTGGCTGATGTCGGATCGCGCGCTGCCGCGCAGCTACCGAATGATGGAGGGCTTCGGCGTGCATACGTTCCGCTTCGTCAACGCAAAGGGCGAGGGCACGTTCGTGAAGTTCCACTGGAAGCCACGGCTCGGAGTGCACTCGTTGGTGTGGGACGAATGCCAGAAAGTCGCTGGCAAAGACCCCGACTTCAACCGGCGCGACCTGTGGGATTGCATCGAGGCCGGCCAGTATCCCGAATGGGAACTCGGCGTGCAGCTGGTACCGGAGAGCGACGAGTTCAAGTTTGCGTTCGATCTACTCGACGCCACGAAAATCATTCCGGAGGAGCAGGTTCCAGTCCGTCGGGTGGGCAAGATGGTGCTCAATCGCAACCCGGATAACTTCTTCGCCGAAACCGAACAGGTGGCCTTCCACACCGCCAACGTGGTGCCGGGCATCGACTTCACCAACGACCCGCTGCTGCAGTTCCGTAATTTCTCCTACCTCGACACCCAGCTGATCCGCTTGGGCGGGCCCAACTTTGCCCAGTTGCCGGTAAACCGGCCAGTCGCCGACGTTCACACCAACCAGCACGACGGCTACAGCCAAACGGCTATTCCCAAGGGTCAAACCAGCTACTACAAGAATTCGTTGGGCGGGGGCTGCCCCGCGCTGGCCGACGAGGACGTCTTCCGGCACTACACCCAAAAGGTGGATGGCCAAAAGATCCGGCAACGGGCCGAGAGCTTCAAGGACTACTACAGCCAGGCGCGGATGTTTTGGAAGAGCATGTCCCCGGTCGAAGCCAAACACATTGTGGCCGCCTACGCTTTCGAGCTTGGCCACGTGGAGACGGTGGAAATCCGCTCCCGCGTTGTCGATCAACTGAACCTGATTGACCACGACCTGGCGAAGCAGGTCGCTGCAGAGCTTGGCCTGCCCGAGCCCGAGGAGCAGGCCGTCGACGACAAGCTACCGGCCTCACCCGCGCTCTCGCAGCTGAACACGGCCACCGACAGCATCGAAAGCCGCAAGATCGCGGTGCTGGCCGCCGACGGCGTGGATGTGCGCGGCACCGAGCGATTTGTCGAGGCTATGCGCGAACGTGGCGCGATAGCCGAGATATTGGCGCCCACCGCGGGCGGGACACTGTCCGGCGGGTCGGGTGGCGAGATTGCGGTAGACCGGTCCTTCACCAGTGTTGCATCTGTTCTGTACGACGCCGTGGTTGTGCCATGCGGACCGAAGGCGATGGAGACGCTCGAAAACGACGGGTACGCGTTGCATTTCGTCACCGAGGCCTACAAGCACCTCAAAGCGGTGGCGGCGTTCGGCGCGGGGATCGACCTGCTTCGCAAAGCCGGGGTCGAGGAGCCACTGGCCGATGGCGAGGAAGTTGTGGCCCATGGTGGTGTCGTGTCGACGACAGCGGCCCAGGACGATCTCGCGGAGCAATTCTTTGAGGAGTTCGCGGCCGCCGTGGCCAAGCATCGGGCCTGGGACCGTGAAACGGATTCCGTTCCGGCGTGACCGGACATTGTTGTGGCCGTTTACTTGTCGCAGAATATTCTGCGCGCCGACGGCCCGGTTGGGCTCCCAACCAGCAGCAAATGCCGTTTCTGTAAATCACCTGTGAAATGGTCGGCCCCTCGTTTTCGCAGGTAGCGGCGCCGCTGATCGTTGCATTTGTGGACCGCGGTGTTTGAGCACGGCATAGACGGGTATGGCAAACGGTGTCCGGTGCCCGCCAGCAATTGATAAATGGCGGGAGCCGCTCGCAGAAGAAACGAACGACACGGAAAGAGAGGAGTTAGCGTGAAGTTCAGCTCGACCACAGTAAAGACGGCTATCGGAGCCGCCGGAATAGCGACGGCGGGAGTTTTCACCGCGGCGGCAGCCGCTGCCGCTCCGCCTACCATCCAAGGGTTCGGCACCAGCGAGCAGCTCATGGACGGTCCGATGACCACCGCCTACACCGTGAGCAACTTGCAGCCGTCTAACGCCACGATCCCCGGCTATACGCCTAAAGGGCATCTCTACCAGGCGAATATCACCGCCCAGTCGAATGCCGGGACCGTCACGCCGCTGATCTCTGACTTCAGCGCGCGCGCTACCAATGGCCCCGCGGCCAATGTGCCTCCGGGCGCCCCGCCCGTGGGTAACGGCACTGCAGGCAACGGCGCGACGTACCGCGTGATCGACACGGCCCAGGTTCCGAACGGGATCAACCCGGCGCCGATCACTCAGGGTAACCAGTCAAGCGGCACACTGTACTTCGACGTCACGGGCCCTCCGCCCAACGAGGTCGTTTACAACGACGGAGCGCAGGACGTCCTTGTTTGGACCAACAACACCTAACGCCCACGTTCAATAGGCATTAGGCAAATTGTCGACCTCCCCGCGTCGTTGACGCGGGGAGGCCGCATTTTCGAATCCGCGACGCGCGGTTATCGATTGGAGCCAATATGAGTTCTACCGACCACAGATCTGCCGATGTGCGCCAGCAGGCACAAGACCACGCCGAGAAGGCACGCGCCGCGATGGAGGACAAGCGCGACGGCCAAGATGGCGGCCTGAGCGGCTGGGTGGCCGAGCGCGCCGGCGAATGGGATCTCAGCGGTCCAGATGAAAATGCAATGCAGCGCCAGAAGTTCTTCTGGAATGTGCTGGTGGACTATTGGTTTCGGATGGAAATCGACGGCTGGGAAAACATCGGAGACCCGCCCGCATTGCTCATCGGCATCCACTCTGGCGCGCCGTTTGTGTGGGATGCCTGGACTGTCGGTGTGCAATGGTGGCGACGGTTCGGCCAGGAGCGGACCCTGCACGGCACTGCCCACGATGTGCTGATGGCTATTCCGGGGTTCGGCCGATACTTCCGCTCGATGGGTGTGTTACCCGCCGCGCCGGATGCCATTGCGACGGCGTTGGCCGAAGGACGCGATGTTGCGCTGTGGCCTGGCGGCGAGGTGGATTCGCTGCGACCATGGATCGAGCGCGACCAGGCAAATCTAGCTGGGCGAAAAGGTTTCGTGAAGATGGCGATTCGCGCTGGGGTGCCGATTGTGCCGATCGCGACGGTGGGGGGCGCCGATGCGATGCCGGTGCTGATTCGCGGTGATCGGCTCTCACGGGCTTTGCAGCTCGACCGGCTGTTGCGGCTCAAGGTGTTTCCGCTCGCCGTCTCGCTGCCCTGGGGGATCGCACCCGCTGCACTACCGCAGCTGCCGCTGCCGGCAAAGATCAGGACACGGTTTATGCCCCCCGTCGAACTCGATCACGACCCGGCGCGCGCCGATGACGATGACTACATCGAGCGTAAGTATCACGAGGTCGAGGACAGCATTCAACGCGGAATGAATGCCCTTGCCCGCAAGCGGGCATTGCCATTATTTGGGTGAAAGCCGTTGTCGGGAAAGCTTTTAGCTGAAGGTAAACGACGGGCCCGGTCCGCTCGACCGGGCCCGTCATAGTGCCAGCTGCTAGTGCTGGTGGGATTGCTGCTTCTTTTCTGCGGCGTCGGCGCTGCCGCGCGCCGCTTCTGCTTCTGCTTCCCGCTTGGCGGCGTCGCGCTGAGCTTCGGCCTTGTCCTGCTGGGCCTTGCCCTCGCGGGCAAGGTCGTCTTGACCGAGTATGCTTCCGGCCGCTTCCTTGGCCTTACCCTTCACGCCTTCGACGACGCCGCGCACGCCTTCTTCGGGTCCACTCTTCTTGTCGTCCGACATGGAGTTCCTCCTCGTTGGCTCGTCTTACCGAGCTATCTTGTTCAGCCCGGCCGATCTTCTAGACCGGTTCTGCGGCACGCAACCGTCATTGGCTCTACCGTGCCGCGTCCCGGCGGATTCCCATCCCTCCGCACACTCAAACCTCGTTGCCGGCCTGATGATCCGCGGCTGAGCGCGGTGCACGCCTAACCGCTGGTAAAAGGGATGAGGTCAAACCTTGTGACGGCGGACACGGCCCGCACATACCAACCTCGGCGCTTCGAAACGCGCGGTTTCCGATACTCGGTGGTCGGGTATGCGAAAAAACGATGACAGCATCATTGTGGCTGGCCGACAGAAACGGACAGCATCAAGAAGCAAGCTTGGGTCAACCGTCCGCCGATGTAGTGGTCGTCGGTGCGGGCATCGCCGGTCTGGTGACAGCAGTCTTGCTGGCCAGGGCCGGTAAGGACGTGTTAGTGCTGGAGGCCCGCAGTGCCGGCGCGGTGACCACAGGTAATACCACCGGCAAAATCAGCTTGTTGCAAGGCACCACGTTGTCCAAGATCGTGGCCCGTCACGGCGCGGACCTTGCTCGCGACTACGTAAAAGGAAATCGCGAGGGCCAGGATTGGCTGCTGCGGTACTGCGAAGCAAACAATATTTCGCTGCAGCACGAAGACGCCTACACCTATGCGCAGTCAGCGTCGGAAGTGCCGTCAGCGCGCGCCGAGCTGGCAGCTTGCCAACTTGCGGGCCTCGACGCCGATTGGGAAGACGACGCCGGTGTTCCGTTTCCGTACCACGGCGGTGTGCGTCTAGCTGATCAAGCTCAGTTCGATCCAATGCCTCTGCTAGATAGCCTGATTGGAGAACTCACCGATCGCGGAGGCCGGATCGCAGAGGGTGCCCGGGTGCGTTCGGTGTCGCAGCATCGCGACCGGGTGCAACTGCAGGTGCACACCGGCGAGGGCGACGTGGACGTCGACGCCGGGCAATGCGTACTTGCTACCGGCATCCCGATTCTGGATCGGGGCGGGTTTTTCGCGAGAGTCAAACCCAACCGGTCTTATTGCTTTGCATTCGACGTTCCGGGCGAAATCACCCGGCCGATGTTCATCTCCGCCGGTTCGCCGACCAGGTCGGTACGCTACGCCCCGGTTGACGGCGGCGAGCGTCTCGTCGTGGCGGGTGCCGGGCATACGGTCGGCCGCAAGAGTCCCACTGCCGAGTTGGACGAGTTGTCGTCGTGGGCGCAGAAGCACTTTCCGGGTGGCGTGATGACGCACCAGTGGTCGGCGCAGGACTACACGCCGATCGACCGGCTACCTTATGTCGGTCCGATCTTGCCTGGCAGTGAAAAAATCTTTGTTGCAACGGGTTTCAATAAGTGGGGTCTCACCGCGGGGGTAGCCGCAGGACTCATCATCAGTAGCCGGATTCTGGGCGGGCGAATGGACTGGGCGCGCGCGTTCGCCGCATGGAGCCCGCACGAGGTAACCGGCATCACTACGGCAATGCAAGCCAATCTTGAAGTCGGGTTCCACATGACCAAAGGGTGGCTGATGCCGATCGCGCGGTTACGCAGCTCTGTCCCCAGCGAAGGCGGCGTGGTCACTGGACCGCCCTGGCATTTGCAGGCGCGCTGCGCGGTTGACGGTGTGCAACAGCAGGTTTCGCCGGTGTGCCCGCATTTGGGCGGCATCGTGAACTGGAATGAGGCCACCAAGTCCTGGGAGTGCCCGTTGCACGGATCGCGCTTCGCACCAGACGGGACCCTGCTGGAGGGGCCCGCCACTCGCGGCCTCACCGCATCCTCGGGACACAGCAGCTAGGCGGACTGATCCCACGACCCGGGTGGTCGCTCCACCGAGCGATTCGACCTATTGACGCAACCGTCAGCAAGGGATCAGCCGCTCAGCATGCGCAGGGCAATCCCGTTGACTCTTAGGACGCGCAGCCTGGCCATAAGGCAGGATGGACCCTGCTGTTTGGGATCATGCGAGGAGTCTGATGACGGAGCAGGAGTCGACGAGCCCCAACGGCGCTGAAGCATTTCCGCCGGACGAGGCTTACGCCGCCGGCACACAAGCCAGTCGGCCCAAATACACCCGAGTACTGCTCAAACTTGGCGGCGAGATGTTCGGCGGCGGGCAGGTCGGGCTGGATCCCGATGTGGTCGCGCTGGTAGCACGCCAAATCGCCGAGGTGGTTCGTACCGGTGTTCAGGTTGCTGTCGTGATCGGCGGCGGCAACTTCTTCCGCGGTGCGCAGCTTCAGCAGCGCGGCATGGAGCGCACACGCTCGGACTATATGGGAATGCTCGGCACTGTCATGAATAGCCTTGCGTTGCAAGACTTTTTAGAAAAGGAAGGCATCGTCACGCGGGTCCAGACCGCGATCACGATGGGCCAGGTCGCCGAGCCCTACATTCCGCTGCGAGCGCGGCGCCACCTGGAAAAGGGTCGTGTGGTGATTTTCGGTGCCGGTATGGGGCTGCCGTATTTCTCGACCGACACCACCGCCGCGCAGCGGGCATTGGAGATCGGCGCCGACGTGGTCTTGATGGCCAAGGCGGTCGATGGCGTCTTCGCTGAGGATCCGCGAGTGAACCCCCGGGCGGAATTGCTCACCGCGATCACGCACCGGGAAGTTATCGACCGAGGCCTGCGGGTGGCCGATGCCACCGCCTTCAGTTTGTGCATGGACAATGGCATGCCGATTCTGGTGTTCAACCTGCTCACCGACGGCAATATTGCTCGCGCGGTTGCGGGTGAGAAGATCGGAACGCTGGTCACCACCTGACAGGAGCGGGCGCAAACATGCGCGCCGTCGACGATGCAGAGCGCAGCGATGAGAAGGAGCGGCGCAAAAATGATTGACGAGACCCTCTTCGATGCCGAGGAGAAGATGGAGAAAGCGGTGTCGGTGAGTCGTGACGACTTGTCGACCATCCGGACCGGCCGCGCCAACCCCGGCATGTTCTCCCGCATCGTTATCGACTACTACGGCTCGGCGACCCCGATCACCCAACTTGCCAGCATCAATGTTCCCGAAGCGCGTTTAGTGGTCATCAAGCCCTACGAGGCCAGCCAGCTCGGACCCATCGAGACCGCGATTCGCAACTCCGACCTGGGCCTGAATCCGACCAACGACGGCACGCTGATCCGGGTCGCGGTGCCCCAGCTGACCGAGGAACGCCGTCGCGAACTCGTCAAGCAAGCCAAGGCCAAGGGCGAAGACGCCAGGGTCTCGGTGCGCAACATCCGCCGCAAGGCGATGGAGGAATTGCATCGCATCAAAAAGGAGGGCGAGGCCGGCGAGGACGAGGTCGCTCGCGCGGAGAAGGACCTGGACAAGACCACACATCAGTACGTGACCCAGATTGATGAGCTGGTCAAGCACAAAGAAGGCGAGCTGCTGGAGGTCTAACGGCCCTCAGCTAACGACGGCCGTGGCAGAAACGGATACCGGCGCAGACACCCCGGCTGAGGGTTGGGTGCAGCCGCCCTCGAAAAGGGAGCAGAAGAAGCCGAAGAAGTCTCGGGCTGGCCGAAACCTGCCGGCTGCGATCGCCGTCGGCGGGGCTATCGGCCTCACAATCATCGCGATCTTGATATTCGACCGATACCTGTGGGTCCCACTGGTCGCCGCCGCCATTGCGATGGCGACCTATGAGGTGGTGCGGCGGCTGCGTGAGGCCGGTTACGTCATACCGGTCATTCCGTTGCTGATCGGCGGACAAGCCATGGTGTGGTTGACCTGGCCGTTTCACGCGGCCGGCGCGCTGGCCGGATTCGGCGCCACGGCCGTGGTGTGCATGTTCTGGCGGCTGGTGCGCACCGGCTCGCCCGCGTCGGATGGCTCCGCCAGCGCCGAGTCGTCGCCGAACTTCCTGAGGGATGTGGCGGCCACTGTCTTCTTGGCCGCCTGGGTGCCGTTGTTCGCGTCGTTCAGCGTGCTCCTGGTCTATCCCTACGACGGATCGGGTCGGGTGTTTTGCCTGATGATCGGGGTGGTCGCTTCGGACGTTGGCGGCTACGCGGTGGGCGTGCTGTTCGGCAAGCATCCGATGGTGCCGTCGATCAGCCCGAAAAAGTCCTGGGAGGGACTGGCCGGTTCGCTGTTGCTCGGGGTCACCGCGACCGCGCTGACGGCGATCCTGCTGGCGCACAAACCCATCTGGGTCGGGGTGTTGCTGGGCTTCACGCTGGTGGCCACCGCCACCCTCGGCGACTTGGTGGAATCGCAAATCAAGCGTGAGTTGGGCATCAAGGACATGGGCCGGATTCTGCCCGGCCACGGCGGCCTGATGGACCGACTGGACGGAGCCTTGCCGTCGGCGGTTGTGACCTGGATCGTCTTGACGCTGGTGCCCTGACCGCCTGCCAGTCCGCTGAGGGCCGATACTGGTCTCAGATGAAGCAAGATTTGGTATTCGAGGCACCGCGCCGGGGGTTGCCGCCGCGGCACCTGGCCGACCTCGACGAGGCCGAGCGCGTCGACGCCGTCGCGGCACTGGGCCTGCCGCCGTTTCGCGCCAAACAACTCGCCCACCAGTACTACGGTCGGCTGATCTCCGACCCCCAGCAGATGACCGATCTGCCGGCCGTGGTCCGCGGTCAGGTCGCCGAGGCTCTTTTCCCGAATCTGCTGACTGCCACCCGGGAAATCGCTTGCGACGCAGGCCAAACCCGAAAGACGTTGTGGCGTGCGGCCGATGGCAGCACCTTCGAGTCGGTGCTGATGCGTTACCCGCAGCGCAACACCGTCTGCATTTCGTCGCAGGCCGGCTGCGGGATGGCGTGCCCGTTTTGCGCTACCGGTCAGGGCGGTTTGACGCGAAACTTGTCGACCGCCGAGATCGTGGAACAAGTACGTGCGGCGGCCGTGGCAGCGCGTGACGACTGGGGTGACCGGTTGTCGAATGTGGTGTTCATGGGAATGGGGGAGCCGCTGGCCAACTACGCCAGGGTGCTCGGCGCGGTTCGCGGCATCACCACAGGCTCCCCGCAGGGGTTCGGCATTTCGGCGCGATCGGTGACCGTGTCGACCGTCGGATTGGCCCCGGCGATCCGCAAACTTGCCGACGAGCGGCTCGGGGTGACGTTAGCGCTGTCGCTGCACGCCCCGGACGACGAGTTGCGCGACACGCTGGTGCCGGTCAACAACCGGTGGAAGATCGGCGAAGCGCTCGATGCGGCCCGCTATTACGCCGACGTGACGGGCCGGCGAGTTTCGATCGAATACGCGCTGATTCGGGACGTCAACGACCAGCCGTGGCGCGCAGACTTGCTGGGCAAGCGGTTGCATCGAGTTCTGGGTCCGCTGGTGCACGTGAACCTCATCCCGCTGAACCCGACGCCCGGCAGCGATTGGGACGCCAGCCCGAAGCCCGCGCAGCGCGAGTTCGTCCGGCGCATCCGCGCCGCCGGGGTGCCGTGCACGGTGCGAGACACCCGCGGTCGTGAGATCGCCGCCGCGTGTGGCCAGCTTGCCGCCAACGGCTGAGCGCACCCGCGTGAACCGGACGATGGGCGCGCACGTCTCCACTGTGTAGGTCAGCAAAGGAGACGAGCGCATATGAGAGTCCAACGCCTGCTGGGAAGATTGGCGGTTGGCGTGGCCGTAACCGCCTTACTTTTCGGGCTGAGCAGTGCGCCCCGGGCGCAAGCGGCCGATGATCGCTTGCAGTTCGACGGGACCACGCTGTCCGGTGCGCCCTTCAACGGTGCAGGCCTACTGGGAAAGCGCGCAGTGCTGTGGTTTTGGACACCGTGGTGTCCATTCTGCAACGGCGAAGCGCCTGGTCTAAGCCAAGTGGCCGCCGCCAATCCGGGCGTCACCTTCGTCGGCGTCGCGGCTCACTCCGAGGCTTCGGCGATGCAGAACTTTGTCTCGAAGTACCACCTGAACTTCACCAACCTCAATGACGCCGATGGCTCGATCTGGGCCCGCTACAACGTGCCCTGGCAGCCGGCGTGGGTGTTCTACAACTCCGACGGAACCTCCGCGTTTGTCAACAACCCCACCGCGGCGATGTCGCAGCAGGAGTTGGCCGACCGGGTGACGGCGCTGAAGTAGCTCATTCGTGGAGCCATTCGTGGACCAAGGCCTCGTCAGCTTGGCGTTCGCTGCCGGATTGGTCGCGGCACTGAATCCCTGCGGGTTTGCCATGCTGCCCGCCTACCTCGTTCTGGTGGTACGCGGGGAGGGCGACAATGGCCCGGGATTGGCCGCGGTCGGCCGGGCCCTGGCGGCCACCGGTGGGATGGGCCTGGGGTTTTTGACGGTGTTCGGGCTGTTCGGAGCGCTCACCATATCGGCGGGCACCACCGTGCAGCGGTACCTGCCCTATCTGGTCGTGGTGATCGCCATTGTGCTTGTCGCCCTGGGTATTTGGCTTCTGCGTGGTCGAGAGCTGACGGTATTGTCCCCCCGGTATCCGGGCGGCCGGTGGGCTCCGACTACTCGACTTGGGTCCATGTATGGCTACGGCGTGAGCTACGCGATCGCCTCGCTGTCATGCACGGTGGGCCCGTTTCTGGCGGTCACGGCTGCCGGCTTGCGCCGGGGCTCGCTGATCGGGAGCGCGTCGATCTATCTCGGCTATATTGCCGGTCTCACCCTGGTCATCGGTGTACTGGCGGTTGCCGCAGCGCTCGCGAGTTCGGCGGTGGTGAATCGGTTGCGGCGAATCTTGCCGTACGTCAATCGGATCAGCGGGGTGGTGCTGGTCGTTGTTGGGCTCTATGTGGGCTACTACGGCCTCTACGAGATCCGGCTGCAGAACGCCGACGGCCTGACGTCCGATACGTTCCTCGCAGCGATCGGCCGCATACAGGGCGCGGCTGCGGGGTGGGTGCATCAGCACGGCGCATGGCCGTGGGTGCTGGCGTTCGCAGTGCTGGTGGC
>NZ_JBATXN010000632.1:0-1745 GCF_049673265.1 Mycobacterium sp.
GCAAGTCGCAGCGATTTATGTCTCGAGGAGCGAGCCCATCGCGAGCCGGCCTGCGTTCTCTTCCTCACGGCGAGGTTGTCGACCACTGCGGTTTCGGTAGTGGGGGATGTAAGCCATCTCAGCCGAGGCGATCCACCGCTAAGTCGAGGCCGAAGACCTGCACCTCGGCTAACTTTCCCTTCAGGGCGTGTGATCCGCGGTCGGACAGTCCGGATGGTCGAACAGGCAGGGCGTCGACAGTGTGGCGCGTGAGAAGGATCGCGTCACCGGTGGTTTTGGTGAGTTGCTCGACGCGGGCGGCGACGTTGACCGCATCACCGATCAAGGTGAACTCGAGCTTGCCGCCGCCGCCGATGGTGCCGGCAATCACCTTGCCGGTGTTGATCCCAATGCCGATCCGGAGCTCGCCCCCGAATCGCTCGGCGACCAGACGGTGAATCACCACCGCGGCGCGCACTGCGGCGTCGGCATGATCGGCGATGTCGTTCGGGGCACCGAAGACCGCCAGCGCACCGTCGCCGAGGAACTTGTTGACGTGCCCACCGACATCGACGACGGCCGGCACAACGATCTCGAATAGCGCATTGAGGCGAGCGACCGTGTCCTCGGCGGTATTCGCCTCCGCGAACGGAGTGAAGTCCCGGATGTCGACAAACATCACCGTCACCTCGCGGCGCTCACCGGTGAAGACGTCGTCACCCTGCTGAAGAAGCCGCGCCGCCAGGACTGGGTCGACGTAGGTTCCGAATGCCGCCTGAAGTCGTTGCCGCTCAGCCAATCCCGCCTGCATACGGTTGAACGACGCCGCCAGCGCGCCGAGGTCGTCATCTTGAACCACCGGCAGGCGCCGGCTGTAATCGCCGGCCGCGACACGTTCAGTTCCTGCGGCGAGATCGCGAATGGGTTGCAGGAGTGGCGAGTACGCGGCCCAGAGCGACGGCCCGACGACGAGCACCAGTACACCACCGATCACCATGGTGAGGGCAGGGCCGTGCCTGGCCGCGTCTAACACGGCTCCCAGAATCGCGCCCGCGACGGCAAACGCGAACCCCACCGCAAGCACGGCCACGTTGGTCCACGTGGCGAACCCCGGGCGAGAGCGAGGCAGTGAATCGCCGATCTCCGTATCCGAGGCGATCGCAGTCCTGGCGGGCCGCAGGGTTGATTCGACGTAGCTGTGCACAGTGATCAGCTGGCCTGCAGTTCCGGCCATGGCGCCCAGAATCGCGTACTGGATGAGCCGCGACCCGCTCGCTCCGGCAATCATCCCGATACCAACGAACAGCGCCGCGACCCAAACAAAGGTGACGACCACCCCCTTCGCAATGAGTTTCCGTCCATAGCTGTAGGTGGCGCGCAGTGCGCTCTCTCGATCAACGTCGTCACCGGCGGCCCACCGCTCAATGAGGCGGGGATCCCTTCCACCGGGAGCTACCAGCACATACAGGTACGCGAGCACGGCGACCACGGTCACTGCGGCCGCCTCGGTGTAGTGATCAGACCTCTCGAAAGCGACGATGCCCAGCGACCAGGCGAGATAAACCGGGAGTGCAAGGGGGAGAGTGAGTGCCCAGCATGCCCACGAATACCTGGATTTGTACCGATTCCACGCCCACTGCCAGATGCGATCCATGGCAAAACGAAACACCCCCGGCCGCTTAACCGGGGGTGTTTCGAACTACTGCTTAGCGCCTAGTGAGCGTGGCCGTGGTGATGGGCGTGCTCGTCCTGGTCGTGGCTTACTT
>NZ_JBATXN010000633.1:0-5424 GCF_049673265.1 Mycobacterium sp.
AGCGCGAAAGTAGTTGCTGCACTGGGTTGTCCACACGGTGCCCTGCATCCACTGGTCGATCTTGGTGATGAAGTCCGCCATCGCCGACGGGCGCACCGCTACATACGGCTTGCCTTTGCGCCGCAGATATCGCAGCGCCCGAACGATGTAGCGCGCCTGCGCTTCGAGCACGAAGATCACGCTGTTGGAGCCCACGTTGGTGTTGGGTCCATACAGCATGAAGAAGTTCGGAAACCCGGGCACGGCCATGCCCAGATACGCATGTGCCCCGTCTCGCCACACATCGCCTAACGTGACCCCGCCCTCGCCGGTCACCTCGATCTCGCCAAGGTAGTCGGCTGCGGCGTAACCGGTTGCGCACACCACCACGTCGACGTCACGTTCAGTGCCGTCTTGCATCACCAGCGATCGCGCTCGCAGATACCGTGCCGGGCTGGTCAGCACCTCGACATTCGGCTCCGTCAACGCAGTCAGATACTCCGAGGAAAACACCAAGCGCTTACACCCCATCGGGTGCTCCGGCGTCAGCTTGCGGCGTAGCTGCTCATCAGAAACCGAACTCTCCAGCAGGCGTAGGGCGATCGCGGTGAACTCCCGGGTCTTCTCGCCGCCGTGCTCGATCACCGAGATATTTGCCTCGCTACGCAGCCATAGCCGGGTCCGATAGAACTTTTTCGCGAACGGCACATGCGCGAACAGCCAACGCTCCCGTCGGCTGTAGGGTCGATCCGGTTTGGGCAATATCCACGTCGGCGACCGCTGCACCGAGTACAGCTGGCCCGCGACCTTCGCCAGCTCGGGCACCAGCTGCGAGGCCGTCGATCCGGTTCCCAACACCGCGACCCGCGCACCGGCGAGGTCGACCGAATGATCCCACCGCGACGAGTGCATCACCGTGCCGGTGAACGGTTCCTGTTCGACCAGTTCGGGCAACACCGGCTGGGTGAACAGCCCGACGGCAGAGACCACCACGTTGAATTCGTGATGTTCACCCGCGGCGGTCGTCAGCTGCCACCGCTGTGCACGCTCATCCCATCGTGCGGAGCGGATTTCAGTGCGGAGCCGCAGATGTGGTTGCAGGCGTCGCTCTTCGACGCAGCGCGCGAAGTACTCCAGAATCTCCGGCTGCGGCGACCACAGCCGCGACCAGTGCGGGTTCAGGTCAAACGAGTACGAGTACAGATGCGACTTGACGTCGCAGGCCAGCCCGGGATAGGTGTTGATCCGCCACGTCCCACCGACCCCGTCTTCCCGATCGAAGATGGTGAAGTCACGAAAGCCTGCTCGTGCCAACAAAATTCCCAACGCGATGCCGCCGGGACCAGCACCGATGATGCCGACTGACAGTCCCCTCATTGAATTTTCAGGCACTGGCCACCGTCGATGACGAGTTCGGAGCCGGAGATGAATGACGCCTGGTCGGAAACCAGGAAGGCAACCGCGTCGGCGACCTCGGAGGGCTGGCCGAGCCGACCCGATACCGATGTCACCACCAGCCGGGCCTGGGTCTCGGCGTCAAGCATCGGCGTCGCGATCGGTCCGGGAAATACAGCGTTGACGCGGATGCCCTCCGGCGCGAGTTCAGCCGCGACGGCCTGGGTCAGGCCGCGCAGCGCCCATTTCGACGATCCGTAGGCGGTGTTTTTCGGGAACGGGCGGATGGCGCTGGTGCTGCAGGTGTTGACGATCGCCGCGCCGTCGGCGTCGCGCAGCTGATCGAGCGCGGCACGGATACCCAGGAAGGCGCCCAGACAATTGACCCGCCAGGCCTTTTCGAATCCTTCGGCCGACTCGTCGGCGATCGAGGCGCGGTGCAGCACACCGGCGTTGTTGACCAGGCAGGTCAGCGATGCGAACTTCTCGACGGTGATCGCGACGGCCTGCTGCCACTCCGCGGGTGAGGTCACGTCGAGCGGAACCGCGATCACCCCGTCATCACCGAGGCGTTCGACCGCGTCAATGAGCTCGTCGGCGATGATGTCGCAGGCCGCGACCAAAAACCCGTCGGCGCGTAGCCGTTGCGTGATAGCCCAGCCCTGGCCGCGAGCGGCGCCGGTTACCAGGGCGACGCGTTGAGTCACTGGCCGGTCGCTTCCGTGAGGGCTGCCGCGGCACCGCGTCGCAATGCTTGGGATTCCGACCCGAGCGTGATCATCTGAAAACCCAGTTGGGCCATGGCTTGACCGACTTTGCCGTCGCCGGCATGAATACCGGCCACTAGCCCTGCTGCTGACGCGACACGGCGGATGTCGGCAATCGCATCGCGCACAGCGGGGTGAGCGGTCGCCTTGGTGACCTCGACGCCCATCGAGACCGCCAGATCGGCGGGTCCCACGTAGATTCCGGAAAGCCCGGGCACCGCGCATATTTCACTGACATCCGCGAGCGCCGCCGCGGTTTCGATCATCGCAAACACGCTGACCCGCGCCTCGAGCACGGCGGTGTCGTAGCCGAGGCTGGCTCGCAGCGGGCCGAAGCTTCGCACACCGGCGGGCGGGTATCGAGTCGCTGCGACCGCGGCGGCTGCCTGGTCGGCCGACTCGATCATCGCGACGATGATGGCGTCGGCGCCCGCGTCGAGCACCCGTCCGATCGGCGCCGGGTCGGCAGCGGGCAGTCGCACCGCGGTGCTGATCGGCACGTGTTCGAGGCGACGCAGGATGTTGGCGATGTCGGCGTCGTCGAGGTAGCCGTGTTGGGCGTCGAAACCGACGTAGTCGTAGCCCGCGCGGGCGAATTCCTCGGGCCCGATGGCCGTCGGTCCGGTAATCCAGCCGCCCCACACGGGTTTTCCGCTGGTAAGCGCCTGCTGCAGGTGGCTCGACGTCATGCCGCACCCGATTCGGTGATCGCGATTTTCACCCGTCCGGGCACCGGGCGGCAGGCCAACTCGAAGGCGGCCTGAACCTCGTCGAGGCCGAAAGTGTGCGTCAGATACATTTCCAGCAGCCCGGGATGGTCGGCGGCGAATTTGCTCGCAAGGTCCAGCATCCGCCGGCGGTCAAGTGTCACACCGGATTTCAGTGTCAAGTTGTTGCGAAGCATGGTACGCATACTGATCGGATAGCTGTCGTCGTCGGCGACGCCGAAGTAGAAGACGGTGCCGCACGGGCCGGTGGCGTCGATCGCGTGGTTGAGGGTGGCGACCTGATGACCGACGGCTTCGATCACGATGTCCTGCCGGTCCTCCCGGGCCAGCTGACTGACCCACCGGTCGCTGGTGGCCCGCACGAATGTGTCGACACCGAACTTGTCGGCGATGCCCGCGCGGTCGACGGGGTCCACACCGGTAACATGCTGCGCGCCTGCCGCTTTCCCGACGTACGAAAACAGCAGCCCGATGGAGCCTTGGCCGATGATCGCGACACGCCGGCCCTCGAGGACGGGCAACTGCTCGACGGCGTAGAGGACGCAGGCCAACGGTTGCAAGCCGATGGCCTGCGCAGGGGTTAGCACGGGATCGTAGGGCGCCACCTGGTCTCCGTCGGTCACGACGCGCTCCATCAAACCGTCGAACGAAGACGCCCAACCCACAACGTGGTCGCCGGACCGATGTTCGGGATGACGGCTGGCGATGACTTGCCCGACAACCTCGTGGATCGGGAAGCCGTCCTTTTCGGGGCCGCTGGGTCCGTCGTCGCCCGGAAGTGGGCCGCGCACACCGCGAAAGGCCGGCATGTCGCTGCCGCAGACCCCGGCGGCCAAGAACCGCAACAGCACTTGGCGATCAGCCAGGCATTCGGGTGTCTTGTCGGGGATCGACGTCTGCTCAAACAGGTACGGCGCGACGATCCGATAGGACCACATGTCAGACCTCCACCGGCAAGCTGCTCCAGCCCCACTGGAAGCTCGACGGCGGCCGGATTGCGGACTCCTCGATGATCCGGTAATCCGGCACCCGCCGCAGCCATTCTTCGACCATGACCGCAATCTCGAGACGTGCGACGTGATAGCCCAAACAGAAGTGCTGGCCTCGGCCGAAGGCCAGCGAGCGCTGGATCGGCCGGTCCCAGACGAACTCATCGGGTTGCGGGTATTCGCGATCGTCCCGATTGGCGGACGCCAGCAGGGTGATGATCCGCTGGCCCGGTTCGATGGTGGTGTCGTGGATGGTGAACGGTTTGCGCGCCGTTCGGGCGAACCACTGTGCGGGAGCGCAGTAGCGGATCATCTCCTCGCGCGCGATCGGCACGCTGGCTTTCGCGTCTGTCCGCACGGCCGCGAGTTGGTCCGGATGTCGCAACAACTCCCACAGACCGTGGGCCACGATCTTGGGCACGGTTTCAGTGCCGCCGATGAACACGCAAAGCATCTGGGTGGCCACCTCGACGTCGTCGAGTGGGCTGTCGTCGGGCAGCCGATAGCCGAGCAGACCGTCCACCACCGGCAACGAGTGGTCTGCGGTGTTGGCGCGGCGCTGTTTGACCGACGGGATCAAGTAGTCCAGGTAGTTGGGGCGTGACTGCGCGGTGTCGACGCCGCTGCCGGGTTCGGCGAGGCTGCCCGCATTGACCGCGGCCAACACCTCGGACGCTAATTCTGTTGATATCCCTAGGAACTCACAGACCACCGACGCCGCGACAATACCGCCGTACTCCTGGGTGAGGTCGAAGCTGCCGCGCGCCAGCAAAATGTCGAGCCGCTCGTTGGCCAGTGCGCGGATCCGGGTCTCCAGTTGTGCTGCGGCTCTTGGCCGGAACGGCTTGCTGTGCGCCTGCCGGACGCTGTCGTAGATCGGCGCATCGAAGACGGCGTGAAACGGCAGCGGGTGCCACGGCGGGTCGGCGACTGGGCCGTCGTTGTGCCGCCCAAGGATGGATGCGGGCGGTAGGGTGCCCTCCGAGGCAACGAAGGTTCCGTCGTTGACCGCCAACACATCCCAGATATCGGCGAACCGTGACAGCGCGAACGTATCCCACTTGTCCAGGTAGTAGACCGGATGGTGGTCACGCAGGACCCGGTAGTAAGGCAGCGGGTCGGCCATCACCGCGGAGTCGAATGGATCGTACGAGAAGTCCTGCATCGACGCGACGTTCATTGCAGCGGTGACGGCGGCAGAGCTTGCAGGATCGAGTCTTCCCAGCCGTCGCGAAGCGCCGGGGCCACGCTCATCCAGGTGACGATCTCGGCCGGCGGGTCATCCTTCCACGACGGATAGTGCTCGGCGAAGCACCGCCAGCCACCGTCGAGCGCCCAGTAGTGGATGACCTCGTTGTAGCGGAAGGTGGTGGTGAATGACCCTAGCCAGCGCTTACCCGTGCGCTCCGACCATGGGACATAGAGTCGCTCCAGCTCACGGATGTAGTCATCTTGATGGCCCGGTTTGGTCTGCATGATCTCTTGAATCACCACGGTCGCGTTGAAATTGGCGTCGTGCAACTGGGCGAGTGTCTTGGTGCTCGGCCCCGGGTACATGATCCGTCC
>NZ_JBATXN010000634.1:0-5169 GCF_049673265.1 Mycobacterium sp.
GCGATGTTCATCTGAACGTGCTGGCTGAACGCGACGTCGAAACTGCCGTCGGCGAAGGGCAGTTCGGTGACGTCTGCTTGACGGACCGTGATCCAATCGTCCAGTCCGACAAGTCGATTAAGCCAACGCGCCGTGTCGCAATACTCGTCGGTCAGATCGACCGCGGCGACGTGGCATCGACACTGGTCGGCGACGAAGCGAGCCGTTCCGCCGATGCCGCTGCCCGCATCGAGCACCCGGCTGTCACTTGTGATCCCGACCAGATCCACTAGTTGGCTGGTGGCGATGCGACCCATGGTGTGAAAATCCTCCAGTGGCGCAAGGTCGCCAGGCTGCAGGTGGTCTAGGTCCTTGCCGGCGGCAACGAGGGCCTGGTCGATATTGCGCTGAGATAGGCCAGTTGAGTACTGGTCGGAAATCAGGGTCTCGGTCATCTCTATTCCTTACTGGTATGTCGGTTCGGCGATTTTGTCGGTGGTGGCGAGGTGTTCGTTTCGCCAGAGCGCGGACTGGCCCGACAGCCGTGGATGAGCGGGCCGGGGATGTTGCTGGCGACGCTCGAAGCGCTCTAGGCGGTGCATCGGTACCAGCCCGGTTAACAGGAACCGCCAGGTTTGGCGGATGAAATTGCGTGCGGTTCGCTGGGATTCCGGGCCGGTGACGTAGCGGCGTGCGATCGTGAGAAAATCCTCGGGTTCGACCCCGGCGACGTCGTGGACATGGGTGGTGGGTCCGCCCATCGCCCAGGTTCCCAGTGCGTGCTCGGGCAAGTAATGGCGCAGGCTGGACTCGAAGAACAGGTCGGCGCCAAGTCGCTTGGCGTTAACGCGTATCGCGCGCAAGAACATCGACGGCGGAATGTCGATGTGCCGCACCTTTCGTCCCAACGCTTCACCAACGGCGTCGGCGATCTCCGGTCCCGACAGGAGCGTCGGCCCAGTCGGGCGGTAGGCCCGACCGTCGTGGCGGTTCGGGTCGAGAAGGGCACCCACCGCAACCCTGGCGATGTCTTCGTTGGAGGGCGGCGCATTTCGACCGGTCCCGGTCGGCGTCGGCAACACTCCCAACTGCGCGGCAAGCGGGACCAGCTGCAAATAGTTGTCGGCGAAGTATCCCGGATCGACCGCGACATGGGCGGTGTCCGGTAGCAGCTCAAACAGCTTGTCGGTCAACCAGGCCTGCCGGGTCATCAGCGATGGGTGTTCAGGACTGGCCAGCCATTGTCCAAGCGCCACCACCGCTTCCACACGTGATCGCCGTGCGGCGATGGCAAAGGCGACCGCGCTGTCGAGTGCATGTGGATGGTACGGGGGGTTGAAGTAGAGCCGGTCGACACCATCCATCGCGGCCTGAATCTGGCTGATGTCAAACATATCGGCGACCACGACTTCGGCGCCGGCGGACCTCAATCGGGCACTGCGCTCGTCGTCGCGGTGCACCAGGGCCCGAGTCGTGATGCCGTGCTGCAACAGTTGGGCGGTGACCGCGCTACCGATCCTGCCGGTGGCGCCGGTTACTAGCACGCGAGGGCTTGTCATTGGATTTCCTTCTCTAGTTGGGTAATTCGAGCGATTGCAGGAGTATGCGTGTCATGGCGTTCGGGTATTCGAGGGCCGAGAAGTGCCCGGTGTTCGGCAGCGTGACGCGTTGGACGTCGGCTAGCAGGCCGGCCACGTGGTCTCGTTCTCTAGGACGTGACCAATCCCGCTCGCTGTAGACCAGCGCGACGGGCGCCGACACCTGCGGGTAGCGTTGTCGTGCTCGCTGGAACCCCTTGAGGCTTCGGTAGATCGCACGGCCACTCGTGGATATCCCTTGCGGCGCCCGCTCTTCCGGAGCTCGGCGAGGAAGTCCGCTCCAAGCTTGCTTTTGTCGACGACGCCGCCCCGCATTACCCCGCGCAGGGTCAGCCGGCTTTCCATACGGCCGAAAACCGGCCCCAGCCCAGGCATTCGTATCGCGCTGAACGATGAACCTGGCGAAGAGGTTGCCGCGTTCGAGACCAGCCGGGTAGTCGTAGCTGTTGAACGCGACGACCTTACTCACGCGGGCCTTGAGGTCGATCGAGGCGCCCAAAGCCAGTGCACCGCCGAGTGATTCACCGGCCAGTGTGACGGCGTTCATGTACCCGGTGTAGGAGTCCCATAGCTGCGGAATGACTCGCGCAAAGTAGTCGAGCTGGGTGCGCACGGTGTGGATGAGGACGACGGCTGGCCCAGCCCCTGCAGTGTAATACCGCAGGCGTGACCCGTCCGACCGGGTGAAGAACTTGACCTGTCCGTGGCCGTTGCTCCACGTCTCTGTGTAACTCATGCTGTTACCTCTCCAGCCTCAGACAGTTCGATTTCAACTGCGGCTACTGTCGATTGGCGTGCCCGTGCCGGCAGCAGGACAGCCACGACGATGGAGGCGGACAACGCGATAGCGGCGCAGACCAGCGATCCGATCTGAAGGCCGTCGAGGAATGCGTGGTTGACCGCCTCCCGCACCCCCGCAATACGTCCTGGCGGGGATTGTTCGATCACCTGGTGCGCCACCGCCATTGAGTGCTGCATCGCCGAGCGGACATTGGCCGGTAAGCCGGTCAGTGCTGGCGACGAGCCGAGCCGACTGGAATAGAGCGATGCGAAGACACTGCCCACGATGGCCACACCCAGCGTTCCGCCGAGTTCACGGGTGGTGTCGTTGACAGCCGAGCCGACCCCTGCTTTGTCGGCTGACAGAGATCCCATGATCGCCTCGGTGGCGGGCGCCGTCGTGAGGCCCAGGCCGCCGCCGAGCAGCAGCATCTGCGTGGCGATCTCGCGATAGGGGGTCGCCCCGTCGACGGTGGAGGCCCACGCCAGGCCGGTCGCGAACACGGCCAGCCCTCCGGCGACGACGGCGGTCGTGCCGACGCGTTCGACCAGTTGGGGCCCCACGATGCTGGCCACTGCGATCGAGATGGCTACCGGCAATAGGCGCACTCCGGCTTCGAATGCGCTGTAGTTCTTGATGAATTGGAAATACTGGGTGATGACGAAGATGAATCCGAACAGCGTCAGAAACCCTGCCGTCACGGCCAGGCTGCCGCCGGAGAATCGACGGTTGAAGAACACCGTCACGTCGAGCATCGGATGAGCGCTGCGCCGCTCCCACAGCGCGAAGGCGGCGAGAACGATTGTGGCCAGGGTGAAGCCTGCCGCGGCCCGGGCGCTGGTCCATCCCCAACTGGGCGCCTCGATGACGGTGTAGACCAACGTGGTTACCCCGACCGCGGATAGCAGCAGGCCGGGCAGGTCGACCGGTGGTGTAGCCGGGTCGCGGGAGGTGGGCACGAAGAGGCTTCCGCCGAGGATGGCCACCATCGCGGTCGGAACGTTCACCAGAAAGATTGAGCCCCAGGAGAAGTGATCGAGTAGCCAGCCACCGCTGATCGGCCCGGCCGCGACCCCGACACCGACCATGGCCGCCCACACGCCGATCGCCTTGGCGCGGTGTACCGGGTCGGTGAAGATGTTCGTGATCAGTCCCAGCGTGGTCGGGAAGATCACGGCCGCGCCGACGCCCATAGCGGCGCGTGCGGCGATCAGCGCGTCCGCCGAATTCACCTGCGCCGCAATGGCGGAGGTGATTGCGAACAGCGCCAGTCCGGACGCCAACCAGCCGCGTCTGCCGTAGCGGTCGCTCAGACTGCCCACTGACAGCAGCAGACCCGACATGACGAGTGTGTAGGCGTCGACGATCCACTGCAGCTGCGCGGTGTCGGCGCCCAGGTCACGCGACAGCGTGGGGAGTGCGACGTTGACGATCGTGGCGTCGACGCTGATGAGGAAGACGCTTAGGCAGATGACGGCAAGCGCGGCAACGGGGTGATCGCGGAAGACAGGCTTGGATCGCATGGACAGGACTCTGTGGTGATTAACCATCGCGGTGGCCTAACCGTGTTGACGGGGCTTGCGGTACGCGAGAAGCTGACGCGTCAGCGCTAGGCAAGTATTGGACGCGGACCAAGGAAACATCGACGGTGATGATCGCGAGGCGTTGATCGGCGGAGCCATCGTCGCCGCGCCGGTAGATGCGGCGGCGGGTCGGGAAGACGAACTCGTCGAACGTCTTGTGGTCATCGGTGTAGTGCGCGACGGGAGCATTGCCGGTCGCATCGGCGGCATAGTCCATCCGACGCAGCAAGAAGTTGTCGTCGTAGTAGAAGACCTGATCGGCGTTGTGGTTGGGCATGTTCGGCGGAAAGTGCACCGCGAGGCGCCGCCAGGTTTCGTCGCCTTCCCGCCACGGTTGAATTTCGTGGACCTGCACGCCGGGGTAGGTGAGGCTGAACGGTTGGGTGAAGTAGTTCCAGTTTGCGGCGCTGGTGAAGTAAGCGGTCTGGATCGCATCCCACTTGGTCGTCTGCAGGTCAAACGGGGGAAAGCTCGGCCGCGGATCGGAGCGCTCCGCAACGACCGTGCCGTTGGTGGTTTGAATGACCAGCCGTTCTGGCTCCACGTCGAACACCGCACACTGATCAGGCGCAGGAAAAGGTGTCGTCGTGATGTGTTCGCGGTGGGCGTCCATCGAGACCGTCAGCGTGGGCGCCAGGTCCGGCCAGCCTCGCGGGGCCCAAAACGGTCCTCCGACTGCGATCTCGGCGGTGACCGCGCTGACGTGGTCCCAGTTCGCCAGCCCGCCGTGGGCGTCCAGCACACTGTCGAGAAGCTCGCTGCTCATTTGCATCTCCTTAACGATTGGGGGGTGGTGTTATACAGGCGTGGGAATGGATCGCTTGATGAGATCGGCGACCTCGTCGGGTTGATCCCATTGGGGCCAGTGGGATGCGCGATCGATCAGGTGCACTTCAGAGTTCGTGAAGAGAGCGCAGATGTGTTGTGCCACATCAGGGGTCAGGTTCGGATCATCGCGGCCGAATATCACCGACACCGGTACTTGGATGGTCTGCAGTCGGTCGGATGCGATCACAGCGTCCTGCCGGTCTAGGGCCGCGGGGAGACCGCCGGTCCATGACCGGATTTCGGCGAGCGCATCTGATTGGCTGTTGTCGCCGAAAAATTGCGGCACGATCGAAACGGCGCCAATGCCGTCGGGGGGCAGACTCTCATCGAGGCCGAAGCGGCGGCCGGTGTAGGCCAACAGCCACAACCGCTGGTTGGGGTCGTTAACTAGAGCGTCGGT
>NZ_JBATXN010000635.1:0-5071 GCF_049673265.1 Mycobacterium sp.
ATCGCTCCGGCGCGAGGTCTACGGCAGTAAACTTTCATATCCGCTACGCCTTGACCCTGGGCGTCGATCAACACCGACGGGTCGTTCCGAATTATGTCTATTGCCATCACGCCGTAATCATCGATACCGGAAGCAGTTTCATGATCACCGTTCTGAGGTTGGCGAACGGCGTGCTAGGGGGCAGGCGACTGCATCCGACTGCCACCCTTGCCGGTCAGGCCGACGCGCTTCGCAGCCGCGTGAGAGCCGCGCGTACGGTGGCGGCATCAGTTGTCGGCCAGAACGGCGGCAGCGAGGCGCGCAGGTAGCCGCCGTAGCGTGCAGTGGCCATTCGCGAGTCCAGCACCGCGACCACGCCTCGGTCATCGAGGCCACGCAGGAGCCGCCCGGCGCCCTGCGCCAGCAGCAGCGCGGCGTGGCTGGCGGCGACGGCCATAAATCCGTTGCCGCCGCGGGCGGCCACCGCACGCTGCCTGGCGGACAGCAGCGGATCGTCGGGTCGGGGAAATGGGATGCGGTCGATGATGACCAACGACAACGATGGCCCGGGCACGTCGACGCCCTGCCACAACGACAGCGTGCCGAATAACGACGTCGCCGCATCGGCGGCGAACTGCTCGACGAGCGCGGCGGTGCTGTCGTCGCCTTGGCACAACACCGGAGTCGAAAGTCGTTCGGCCATCGCCTCGGCGGCGGCGCGGGCCGCCCGCATCGACGAGAAAAGCCCCAGGGTTCGTCCGCCCGCGGCGGTGACGAGCTCGGCGATCTCACTCAGCTGCTCGGCCGAGCCGGTGCCGTCGCGGCCAGGCGGGGGCAGATGGGCGGCGACGTAGAGGATCCCCGCTTTGGTGTGCTCGAACGGAGATCCGACATCGATTCCACGCCAACGTGTTTCGGTGGCATCCTGCGTTCCGGCCAAACCCCAGGCGCTCGCCATCGCGTCGAAGGAGCCGCCGACAGTCAGCGTCGCCGACGTCAACACCGCCGTCGAGTCGGCGAACAACCGGCCGCGCAGCAGCCCGGCCACCGACAGCGGCGCCACCCGCAGCACGGCACGCGTCGAGCCGCGGTTGTCTTCTTGCTCCAGCCACACAACGTCGGTCCGGTCGGGGAGCGCCGGTGCGAACGACGACAGCATCCGCGATGCGGTGTCGGCGATTTCGATGAGGCTCGCGACGGCCTCGGCGCGCGCCGACGCAGCCTTGGCGTCGCCCGGCGACATATCAATCGCCGAACGCGCCGCGCCGGCCGCATCTCGCAGAGCGGTGAGATGAGTGGCCAGCTCGTCATCAAGGTGGTCGATGCGGCCGCCGATCGCGTTCTGGATTGCGACGGTAAACCTGGTGGACGCCCCTTCCCACCGCTGCATCAATTCCGGTTCAACCAGTCTGCTGATGCGTCGCGAAGCGACCCCGAGGGCGGTCGCAGTCAGTTCACCGGTGGCCACCGCGGTGACCCGGTCCACCAGATCGTGTGCCTCGTCGACAACCAGTAGCTGGTGTTCGGGCAGCACGGCCGAGTCGGCGACGGCGTCGATGGCCAGCAGTGCGTGGTTGGTGACGACGATGTCGGCTTGGCCGGCTGTGGCGCGTGCGCGTTCGGCGTAGCATTCGGTGCCGAACGGGCAGCGCGCCATCCCGAGGCATTCCCGTGCCGACACGCTGACCTGAGACCAGGAGCGGTCGGCTACGCCCGGCTTGAGGTCGTCGCGATCACCAGACTCCGTCGTCGACGCCCAAGCCGTGAGCCGTTGCACGTCGCGACCCAATGCGGTAGCCGCCTGCGGCTCGAAAAGCTCGTCCTGCGGTTCGTCATCCGAGCTCACCGCCGCGCCGTTGTGAATCTTGTTCAGGCACAAGTAATTCTGACGACCTTTGAGCAACGCGAATCGCGGCGCGCGGGGTAACGCATCGGTCAGCGCATCGACCAGCTGGGGCAGATCGCGACTAACCAGTTGGCGCTGCAGGGCGATCGTCGCGGTGGACACCACGACAGGCGCCTCATCGGAGACCGCCCGGACAATCGCAGGAACAAGGTACGCCAACGACTTTCCGGTGCCGGTTCCCGCCTGCACCGCCAGGTGCTCGCCGGCTTCGAAGGCATGGGCCACCGCGATGGCCATCTCCAGTTGGCCGCTGCGTTCGCTGCCACCCAGCGCCGCCACCGCGGTGGCCAGCAGGTCGGGTACTGACGCCGCCAATTCTTCGGACGTGGTTACTCCTGGTGCGGGTGTGGGGTGGCAATCTGGGTCGTCGGGATGGCCGGATCGCCGTGCGACAACATCAGACCCTCCCACGGCAAGCTTCGCAAGCCCGACGCCACCAGGTCCCGCGCCGCGCCGAGATCCAGGTCAATCACCGGCTCGCCGTTGCGCATCAGTGAAGTCGTCAACACTCGAGACGGTTCAGTGGTTGGGGGCCGATGCCCCGCGGGATACACGATCTCTTCGGTGATCGTGCCGGTCGGCCGGCATAGCCGCAGCGCCTCTTTGTGGCCGCCGTGCGACTCTTTTCGGGGACTGCGCTTTTCGACCGGGATGCCATCCACTTCGACCAGCTTGTAGATCATGTTCGCCGTCGGCGCGCCTGAACCAGTAACCAGCGAGGTGCCCACGCCGTAGCTATCCACCGGTTCGGCACGCAATCCGGCAATTGCAAATTCGTCCAGATCACCGGAAACCACGATGCGGGTCCGCGTCGCCCCCAGCCGGTCGAGCTGCTCGCGAACCTGACGAGCCAGCACGCCCAACTCCCCGGAGTCGATGCGCACCGCGCCAAGCTCAGTCCCGGCGGCTGCCACGGCATTGGCCACACCGGTCGTCACGTCGTAGGTGTCGACCAGCAGCGTGGTGCCGGGACCCAGTGCGTCGACCTGTGCGGAGAATGCGGCCAGCTCGTCGGGCTTGTCGGCACCAGAGTGAAGCAGGGTGAACGCGTGCGCGCTGGTGCCTTCCGTCGGAACCCCATAGCGGCGGCGAGCCTCCAGGTTCGATGATGCGGCGAACCCGGCGATGTAGGCGGCGCGGGCCGCGGCGACTGCGGCACGCTCGTGGGTACGGCGGGAGCCCATCTCGATCAGCGCCCGCCCCCCGGCGGCGCTGACCATTCGCGCGGCGGCCGACGCAACGGCGCTGTCGTGGTTGAAGATTGACAGGGCCAGTGTCTCAAGCACCACACATTCAGCGAAGCTGCCGCTAACCGAAAGCACCGGCGAGCCAGGGAAATACAGCTCACCCTCGGAATAGCCGTCGACATCACCACCGAAGCGGAAGTCGCGTAGGTAGGCCAGGGTGTCCGTGTCGAGAAATTCAGCTAGCGATTCGCACGCAACATCGTCGAATCTGAATGCGGGCAGAGCCTCCAAGAACCGGCCGGTCCCTGCCACCACGCCATACCGTCGCCCCGCGGGCAGTCGGCGGGCGAACAGCTCAAAGGTCGTCCTGCGATCGGCGGTGCCGCCGCGCAGCGCCGCGGCCAGCATCGTCAACTCGTATCTGTCGGTCAGCAGCCCGACTAAACCCGAGTCGTTCACACGGCCCACCGTATCTGGGGCATCGGGTTCGGTGCCGTGGCTCGCTATCCTAGAAACCATGGTTGCGTCAGCCCCGACAAAACCGGGGACCACCGGGCAACGGGAAGCCGACTCGGTCGAGACCACGGCCGCTCCCTGGGTGACCATCGTGTGGGACGACCCGGTCAACTTGATGAACTACGTGACGTATGTGTTCCAGAAGCTGTTTGGCTACAGCGAGCCGCACGCCACCAAGCTGATGTTGCAGGTCCACAACGAGGGCAAAGCAGTGGTGTCGTCGGGCAGCCGGGAATCCATGGAAACCGACGTGTCCAAACTGCATGCGGCCGGGTTGTGGGCCACTTTGCAGCAGGACCGCTGAGAGGGCATCCGGGTTCGCACGTGCGCAAGTGGAAGCGGGTTCAGACCGCCGACGGTACCCGTTTTCGGTCCGCTCTGGACTCGCATGAGGCGGCCTTGCTCAAGAATCTGGTCGACTCGATGATCGGCCTGCTCGACGAACGCGAATCGTCATCGCCGACAGACGAACTCGAGCAAATCACCGGCATGAAAACCGGCAACTCGAAGCCGCCCGACAACGCGACGCTGCAGCGGCTGTTGCCGGACTTCTCGAAACCGGACCCCTCGGGGGAGGAAGCCACCGGCAGCCTGAATGCCGCGCTGCGCAGTCTGCACGAGCCGGAGATCATCGCGGCCAAACGCGTTGCAGCAGAACAGCTATTGGCAACGGTGCCCGAGGACGGCGGTCGATTCGAGCTGACCGAAGCTGACGCGAACGCCTGGATCGCAGCCGTCAACGACATCCGGCTGGCGCTCGGCACCATGCTCGATATCCGCCCCGATGGCCCCGATCGGCTGCCCGACGATCATCCGTTGGCTTCACACCTCGACGTGTATCAGTGGCTGACCTTCCTGCAGGAGTACCTGGTCCTGGCGCTGATGGAGACGCGATGAACTCGATCACCGACGTCGGGGGGATGCTCGTCGGCCACCACCACCGACTGGACCCCGACGCGACGATGGGTGCCGGTTGGGCGCGCGGCGTCACGGTCGTCTTGCCGCCGCCCGGCACGGTGGGCGCCGTCGATTGCCGAGGCGGTGCGCCCGGCAGCCGGGAAACCGATCTGCTCGACCCGGTCAACAGCGTCCGCTATGTGGACGCGGTGCTGATCGCCGGGGGCAGCGCCTACGGATTAGCGGCCGCGGACGGAATCATGAGCTGGCTGGAGGAGCACGACCGCGGCGTCGCGATGGCGGGCGGAGTGGTACCGATCGTGCCGGGCGCGGTGATCTTCGATCTGGATGTGGGCGCCTGGAGTCACCGGCCGACCGCCGAGTTCGGCTACGCAGCCTGTCAGGCAGCGGGCGCCGACGTCGCGGTGGGCACGGTCGGTGCCGGGGTGGGGGCCTGCGCTGGCGTGCTGAAGGGCGGTGTCGGGACGGCGTCGACGACGCTGCCATCGGGGGTGACGGTCGGGGCATTGGTCGCGGTGAACTCCGCGGGCAATGTCGTCGACCAGGCGACCGGCCTACCGTGGCT
>NZ_JBATXN010000636.1:0-6374 GCF_049673265.1 Mycobacterium sp.
CTCCCACACTGTTGGTGCCCTTGCTCGGCGTCCTCATCGAAATGCTTGTCGCCAAAGGGATCATCTCGACCCTCGGGCATCTCGGATACATCGAGCTGTCGTCGTTCGCAGTGAACATCGTGATCGCGTTGACCCTGGGTGCGGGCACGGATTACGGCATCTTCTTGATGGGCCGCTATCACGAGGCACGCCTGGCCGGTGAAAGCCGAGAAGACAGCTTTTATATCGCGTACAAAGGCGTCACGCCCATCATCATCGGTTCAGGGCTGACGATCGCCGGCGCGTGCTACTGCTTGACGTTTGCGCGACTGAACTACTTCCACACCATGGGGCCGGCGGTCGCAATCACCATGCTGTTCACCATCGCCGCGGCGATGACGCTCGGCCCGGCAGTTTTGACGGTCGGCAGTCTCTTCGGGATGTTCGACCCAAGGCAGCAAGTGAAGGCGCACTTGTACCGGCGGATCGGCGCGAGCGTAGTGCGCTGGCCAGTGCCGATCCTGGTCGCCAGTTCGGCCATCGTGATGTTTGGGGCGATTTTCGTACCGAGCTACCGACAGAATTACGACGACCGGCAGTATCAACCACACGACGCACCCGCCAATCTGGGTTTCCAGGCGGCCGATCGGCACTTCCCCAAGAGCAAGCTGTTCTCCGAGATGCTGATGGTCGAGACCGATCACGACATGCGCAACTCGGCAGACTTCATCTCGCTGGACCGGGTCGCGAGAGCTTTGATTCGCCTCAACGGCGTGGCCATGGTCCAAGGCATGACCCGACCGTTGGGCCGAGCCCTGGAGCATGCCAGCATTCCCTACTTGTTCACCACCCAGGGCAGCGGCAACGGTGCGCAGTTGCCGTTCAACCGGGAACAGAACTCCAACACCGACCAGCAGGCCAACATCCAGGCGCACTCCGTGGAGGTCCTGCGCAAGGAGATCGGCTTCTTTCAGAAGGTGTCCGACGAACTGCACCAGACGGTGCTGACCGTTGAGGACCTAGAACGGGTCAGCAACGAGATGAACGAGGAAGTCTCAAACCTTGACGATTTCTTCCGCCCGATCAAGAGCTATTTCTATTGGGAGAAGCACTGTTTCGACATTCCGATCTGCTGGTCGTTCAGATCGTTGTGGGACACGATCGACCACATCGACCACCTGGCCGAAGACATCAAGTTCGCCAGAATCTCGCTCGTGGAGGTGGACAAGGCTTTCCCGCAGATCATCGCCCAACTGAAAGCCACCGCAGACGACACCGAGGCACTGCAGTCGAAGCTGGTCAACAGCTACGGGTCGGCGGACCTACAGTCACTCCAAACAGAGCAGACGTTCGATGATTCGATCAACGTGGGCAACGACTGGGACAAGTCCCGCAGCGACGACTTCTTCTATATCCCACACGAGGGTTTCGAAAACGAAGACGTCAAGACAGGCATGAAACTGATGATGTCGCCGGACGGCAAGGCGGCCCGGTTCATCGTCACCCATGAGGGCGACGCCATGGGCCCCGAAGGTGTGGAGCATGTCAAAATGTTCCCCGAGGCAATAAAAACGATCTTGAAAGAGACTTCGCTGGCGGGCGCGCGGGTTTATATCGGCGGCTCGGGATCCAACGACAAGGACATCAAGGAATACGCGATGTCGGACCTCACGATCGCGGCAATTGCGGCGTTCGTGCTGATCTTTCTCATCATGATGTTTATTACGCGAAGTCTGGTGGCGGCCTTGGTGATTCCCGGCACCGTGGCGTTCTCCTACGCTGGGGCGTTCGGACTGTCCATCCTCGTTTGGCAGCACCTGATCGGTTTGCACCTCCATTGGCTCGTCCTGCCGCTGACATTCATCATCCTGGTGGCGGTGGGGTCGGACTACAACCTGCTGTTGATCAACCGGGTCAAGGAAGAGATTCATGCCGGGTTGCATACCGGCCTGATCCGTGCGCTCGGAAGTACGGGTGGCGTAGTGACGTCGGCGGGTTTGGTGTTCGCGTTCACCATGTTGGCAATGCTCACAAGCGATCTCAGAACGATCGGTCAGGTGGGTTCCACGGTATGCATCGGCTTGCTGCTTGACACGCTGATCGTGCGCTCGTTCGTCGTGCCGTGCATCCTGCGGATCCTCGGGCCGTGGTTCTGGTGGCCGACACTAGTGCGCTCGCGTCCGCTGCCACAGCGATAGCAGGCTGCTTACGGAACGTCTCGGATAACCCGGCACGGATTCCCGGCTGCGACCACGTGCGCCGGTATGTCTTTGGTGACGACGCTGCCGGCGCCGATGACCGCGTTGTCGCCGACGGTCACGCCGGGACAAAGGATGGCGCCACCGCCGATCCAGACATTGTGGCCAATTACGATGGGGGAGGCGGCTTCCCAGGCTGCTTGCCTAGCCTCGTGGTCGTCGACGGGATGCCACGCGGTGAGAAGCTGCACTCGCGGACCGATCGAAACGTGGTCGCCAATGGTGATAGCCGCGCAGTCCAGCATGATCGAGTCGTAGTTGACGAAGGTGTTCGCACCGACCGTGATATTCGTGCCGTAGTCGCATTGAAATCGCGGCAGTATCACCGAACTGGTTCCGAATGATCCGAGTAGCTCACACAGCAGCTGTTGTCGTGCATCGTCATCGTCTGCCTGCGTTGCGTTGAACACGTCGAGCAGACGCTGGCACGCCCGTCGGCTGGCGAGGAGATCGTCGTCATCGGCTTTGTATAACGCACCGCTGAGCATTCGCTCACGCTGACTTCGGGTGTCCATATCAGTTCTGTCGATCCGCCAATTCAGCGACGAACCGATCGATGAAGTCATCCAACGGCTGATCACCTGCGGGCCGAATGACGAATTTCGTCAAACCAGCGTCCACGTAGGCGTCTAGTTGGCGATGGAGCTGATCCCAGTCGGAAGCGATCAGTTCATCCGGATCCAGATCTGGACGACGCCGCCGGACCGCCATGACCAACTCCGCCGGCACCTCACCGTCAGCGACGGCCAAGGAAATCCCGAAGTGATCCGGCTCGATGTGTCGGCTCGCTTGCGCCGCAGCGTGTTCGATGGCTTCGCGGGCCGCCCGGGCCTCGGAGGGTGTGAGGAAACTGCCCAGCCAGCCATCGCCGAACGCGCCGATGCGCCGAAATGCCGCTGGCGCGGAACCACCCAACCAAATATCCAGCGGCGGCACCGGTCGGGGCGTGATCGCCGTCTCGCTGACCGTGAAAAATCGGCCGGAGTAGCTAGCGGAATCCTCGACCAACGCCGACCGGAGTAGCTGCAGCGACTCGTCGAACACCGCGGCGCGCTCGCCGTCGGGGACGACAAAAAGCTGGCGCTCGGCCGCGATTGCCGACCGCAACCCGAAGACCGGCAGCACCCGCTTGGGCGCAAGGGCCGCCAGCGACGCCAATTGTTTGGCCACCAGCACCGGATGCCGCCCCGGAAGCACCACCACGGAGGTGCCCACCTTCAATCGGGTTGTCCTGGCCAGTGCATATGCCATGCCCACCATGGGATCCACCGCTGGGGTGTAGACCAGCTCGGAAAACCACAGCGAGTCGACCCCGCTGGCCTCGAGATGGTCGACGATGCCGGCGAGCTGCCCTGGGTCGGTGTTCAAGCCCAGGCTGACTCCGAAGCGAATCTTCAACGCGTCTGCCTCCGTCTTTCGCACGTACGTATCGCAACGCGGCCGCGCCGCCATTTCTGCCCGCGGGGCTGGAACCAACCGACGCCGGGCACGCTAACGGGCCGATTCAGACTGATGTGTTCCTGTTACCAGAACGTGGTCGATGCCGGCTCGTTTTTCCACTAGCTTTACGACTCGGCTGGTCTAGTACTGCGCGGCGTCGGCAGCCGCTGGCACTGGAACCCAATTACGAAGCACGGGGGATTGATGGATTTCGAGGGCGGACATACCCGGAACCTCATGACAATGGCTCGGCGAGCAATGCGGGGGGATCACGTCGACAAGGGAATGCTCTGCACGGCCGCGATCAGAGTTATCGACAACCCTCCTCGGGATGGCATCTTGCGCAGTTTGGCCGACCACGTATGCCAGGCCGTCTTTGACTGGGCTTGCTTCGACGGCTCCCGAGCACGGCTCGAGGGTGTCGTTGAAAGCTACCGAACGGCCGCTAGCGCCCTGCGAGTCGAGGAGCAGTTCAACAAACTACGGCACTAGCGCCTTTGCCTCAGTTCGTTATTGGTCAGTCGGCAGCAGATGCGGAAGGCCGAAGTGCGCCAACGCATCCAGATCCTGAAACGCGACGACGTGGCCGACGCCCCGCGGCTCAAGCGTGAGCACATGCAGGGCATGCAGGCGATGCTGGCCACCGTCGGTCGCTGGGTACAGCGCCAATGCCGGTTGCCCATTGGCGGTGGTCCGTATGACCGGGGTGTTGCCGAAGGCGCGCATCCGCGCACCAAGGAATTCACCGATCGTCGTGCTGCCCTGAAACCACGTCATAAACGGCGGCATTTCAAAGACTGCATCTTCGGTCAACACTGCGACCAATCCGTCAACGTCGGCATTTTGAAATGCGGCCACATACCGGTCGAGCAGTTCACGCTGCCTCGGCTCCGACGGCGGCACCAACGGGTCGCCGTCGGCGGGCAGATTTGAGCGGGCCCGCTGCAACGCACTGTTGACGGCCGCCACGCTGAGATTGAGCAGCGCCGCGACTTCCGCTGCGGACCAACCCAATACGTCCCGCAGAATGAGCACCGCGCGCTGCCGCGGCGGAAGATACTGCAACACGGCCACGAAGGCCAGCCGCATGGTTTCGCGCGAAGCCACCACCGCGGCGGGATCGGAAGTCGTGCCGGCCAGTAACGAATCTGGTGCGGGCTGCAGCCAAGTCACCTCATCGCCGGGAACGGGGCGCGCGGTGGGGTCGGTGGCCGGCGCATTCAGGTCCGATGGCAGCGGCCGACGTTTGCGGCGCTCGATGGCTTTCACGAATGCCCGGGTGGCGATGGCATACAACCAGGTGCGCAGGGACGAGCGCCCTTCGAACCGATCGTAGGCCCGCCATGCGTCCAAATAGACGTCCTGCACCACTTCTTCGGCGTCGTCGACCGAGCCGAGCATGCGGTAGCCGTAGGCGACCAGCTCACCTCGAAACGGCTCGGCGAGACGCGCGAAGTCTTCTCCCCCACGATCAATGGTGATGCTCATGACGATCCGGTGCCCCATACGTGTCGTGCCACGGCCATTCGTTGATATAGCGCTGCCGGCCCCGCGGGGTGAGATCTAGGAACCGGTAGGTGCTCAGCATGACATCAGCACCGACACCGTAGGCCGAATAGGTGTGAAGGACCTTGCCGTCGTCCTGGACGAAGACGCTGACGGCCTGTCCGTCGGAACCGTTGGTGGCCGCGAACTCCAGCCCTTGGCGCAGCCGGGTGGCCGTGTCCTTGTAGTTGTATTCGACCGGTGCGATCGACTCGTCGGTGCTGACGTGGAAGTCGTAGTTGAAGTCGCTGCCATGTGACGAGTACCAGGGCAGCCGCCATCCCATGCGGGCCTTGAACTGGCTGAGCCGTGCGTACGGCACGCGCGACACCAGCGCCAGTGTGGTGTCGGCGCCTTCGTTGAGATGGATCGGATCGGGCATGTTGTCCACGGCGAACGAGCAACTCGGACAGCCCTCATCGATGTCATGCAGCCACATGAAGTGGTAGACGATCAACTGGCTGCGGCCTTCGAACAAGTCGATGAGCGCTACCTTTCCGTCGGGTCCGTCGAAGGCGTAGTCCTTGTCCACGGGCACCGCGGGAAGCGCGCGGCGCTCCTCGGCCAGCGCGGCGAGCTGCCGGCTGGCGGCCTTCTCCTTGACCAGTAGGTCCAAGCGCGCCGCCAGCCACTCCTCGCGCCACGCGGTATGTGTGCTTTTCACGGTGAATCCTTTCCTCAGTACTACTGAGGACCCCACCGGTCGAAACTCATCGTCCGGCCTCCGTGATAGGAACCGATCAACGCCGCACGCGTCACGACCGGCTTCGTCGCCAGGCGCTGGGCGAGTTCTCGGTGAAATTCGCGATAGGCGTCACAGTCCGCGAATGGGTCGGCGTTGCCGTCGAACGCGACGATATGCATGAATCCGACCCCGTCGTCGAGCATCAAGACCTGATACTGCATTCCGCCCGGATCTCGGGCAGCCAGTTCGGCAAGCACATCCTCGATCAGTTCGCGGTTGCGTCGCGCGCTCTGACGCGTCGTGACGTACTGCACCACCGCAGCTCTGCGCACCACGATCACCTCCCTGTAGTAGAGAGACCTGACGGATACCAAACTCATCGCACGGTGACGCCTGGTCGCGCTAACGGCGATGAGTTTCGGCGGCTCGCCGCCTCCATATCGACGACGGCAGAAACGCCGCTAGAC
>NZ_JBATXN010000637.1:0-5608 GCF_049673265.1 Mycobacterium sp.
CCCCGGCACGTAGTGCGCCGGAAAGCAACTCGTCGTCGTTGAACGTGGTCAGCGCCAGCACCGGCGGGGACCCGGGCGTGGAAAGTCTGCGGGTGGCTTCGATACCGTCGACGCGTTTCATCCGCAGGTCCATCACCACCACGTCAGGGTTATGCTCGGCAACCGCATCTGGAACCTCTTCGCCGTCAGTGCATTCGGCGACGATGAGGAATCCGTCCTTGCGGCGCAGGATCCTTCGCAGCCCCGAGCGGACCAATTCCTGATCATCGACCAGCAGCACGGCAATTTCGGCGGTGCTCATCTCAGCGCGAACACCGCCGGGTTCTCGGACTGGGGTCGTTCAACGGGATCTCGGCGCGCACTGACCATCCCGCCGGGCAGGGTCCTGCATCGAGCATTCCGCCGAGCAGCTCGACCCTTTGCCGCATTCCCGTTAGGCCGCGACCGTTCTCAGACGCCGCTGGAGCGGGCACGGCAGTTGGCGCCTCGTTGACGACTGACAGTAACGCCCGCGATGACGAAACCGCCACATCCACATCGGTTTTCGACGCTGGAGCGTGTTTGGCGATGTTGGCAAGCGATTCTTGCGTGATGCGGTACAGCGCCAGCCCGACCGCGGACGACACCTGGTCGTGCCGGCCGTCCGCGCGCAACGTGACCGGGAGCCCGGCGGACACGAAATCATCGATCAGCTCGGGGATATCGTCGATGCCGGGCTCCGGAGCCATCCTCGTCGGGCCGCTCTCGAGCAGCCCGACGGTTCGCCGGATATCGGCCATTGCCTGACGGCCCAGCCGTTCTGCGTCGGTTAGCGCGCTGACCGCATCATCGACATCACGATCTTGTTGTAGTGCGTGGCGCGCGCCTGTCACATGCAACAACGTGACCGACAGTGAATGCGCGATCACATCGTGCACCTCGCGGGCGATGCGCCGCCGCTCGTCGGCAGCGGCATGCTCCGACAGCTCCGTCTGCATCTCCTGCTGTTTGACCAGCAACTGTGCCTGGATGCGCATCAGAGCCCCGACTAGCCAGCCCATCGCGACAACGGTCAGATACAACGCCAATTCGTCGAGCCGGTGCGCCGCCGAGGCGACTGCCAACAGTGCTACCGCCGAACCGAGCGCAAGTACGCCGTAGGCCGCCGGGGCAAGGGCACCGACACACCCCAGCATCAGTGCCAGCAGCATGGGAGCGAAGTCACTCTCGATCGGCGTCGACGTCGCAAACAGCCAGATGAGGGTCGCGGCGTAGGACGCCACCCACACCAAACCCGGGCTGAACTTCATCCCGGCAACGTAAAACAGCAGTATCGGCGATACCGCCACCAACGCTGCGACCGATGCCGCCGACAGATCGGCGCGGATGCTGTGCTGGACCGTCGTGGCCGCAACGATCAAGATCAAACTGACGTCGACCAAGATGACGAAGGTCCAGGAAAACCCCGGCGGTATCAGCTCTGTGCGCACCCGAAGACGCTCCCGCAAGAACTCGAATACGGAACGCAACATCGACTCATCGTAGAAGGGATTGCCACCGCACACATCCTGCCTCGGGCGGAACGCGGCTCCGACCGTAGTAGGAAACCGAAAACCGGACTGCGGCACGATGTCGCGGACGCCGAACTTTCCTAGCGTCGATGTCATGACATGGCAAAAGCACCACGAGCGGATGGCCTTCATGGCTGACCTGATTGAACGGGCCGCCGAAAACCCCGACACAGCACTCGATCTGAACGGCAGTTTGCCAAATGTCGAGCGGCTCTTCGGTAGCGAGGAACACCTGCTGCTGGCGCTGCAGCAGCGCTGGGTAACCGCGCTGACCGCACGCATGGACGACGACACCTCCATCGAGCAGGCCCGGGCTGAGCTCGCCGCGAGCGAGCCGGGGCTGCGGGCACTGCTGGCTGCTGCCGCGCGGCGGTCGGCCAAGGTCCGGTTGCAGCAGCGCCACGAGCAGACCGTTGCCTGAGCTGCTTGCACCCACCGCCAGGTTCACCAGCCGCTACGCCGCGCTGGTGGTCCTGGGCTGGATCGTGGTGGCCGCCGTGGGAAACCTGGCCGTTCCCCAGCTGGAACGGGTCGTCGACTCGCATGCCCGATCGTTCATGCCGGCGGCGGCGCCCAGCGCTGTCGCGGCGCAGCAGTCAGCCAAGCTGTTCGGCGACGTACCCAGCAACAATCTCAACTACATTGTGCTGCAACGTGATCAGCCGCTGCAGCGAGCCGACCGGCGCTACTACAACAGCCTGGTGGCCGCGTTACGCGCGGACACTAAACACGTGTATTCGATCACCGACCTGTGGGCCGACCCGGTCACCGAATCGGCGGCGCAAAGCCGCGACGGCCGCGCGGCCAACCTCATGCTGCGGTTATCCGGGATGTTGGGAACCTCGCAGGCCAGCGATGCCGTCGCCGCTGTGCGCGCCACCGCAGCTCGCCTCGGCCCGCCGCCGGGCTTGCACGTGTATGTCACCGGGCCGGGTAGCACGCTTACCGACGAGTTCGCCGCGATCGACCACCAGATGCTGTTGATCACCGGGGCGACCGTGATGGTGATCATGCTGCTGCTGCTGATCGTCTACCGTTCGCCGGTGGCCGCGGCCATCCCGTTGCTCTCGGTGGGTCTGGCGCTGGGGGTGGCCCGCCCGCTGGTGGCGGCGCTCGGCAACCACGGACTGGTCGAGGTGTCGCTGTTCTCGGTCGCGCTCGTTGCGGCGATGATCCTTGGCGCGGGAACCGATTACGCGATCTTTTTGATCGGCCGCTACCACGAAGGCCGTCGACGTGGAATCGACCATGCGACCGCCCTGGTTGACGCCTACCGTGGGGTGGCGCCGGTGGTCATCGGCTCGGCGTTGACCATGGCCACCGCCCTAGCGTGTTTGAGTCTGGCTCAGGTCGGTATGTTCCGCAGCACCGGAATACCGTGTGCTATCGGCGTTTTGGTCGGCATGGCGGCCGCGTTGACGTTGACCCCGGCATTGATCGGTTTGGCCAGCCGGCGCGGCATGCTGGAACCCCGGCGATCGGTCATCGGACGTCGTTGGCGGCGTCTCGGGGTGGTCGTCGCCCGCTGGCCGGGACCTGTGCTGGTGGCCAGTGGCGGCCTGATCGTCATCTTGATATTGCCGCTGGCCGGTATGCGGACCGGCTGGAACGAGCCGGCCGCAACCCCGGCCGGCACCGAGTCCAACCTCGGGTACGCGGTCATGGATCAACACTTTCCGGCGAACCGGCTGCTGCCGGACGTGGTCACGGTGCAGGCCGACCACGATCTGCGTAACCCAGCGGGGTTGATCGCCGTCGAGCGGATCACCCGGCAGATCATGACGATTCCCGGGGTTCGGATGGTGCAGTCGGCGAGCCGCCCGGCTGGGACGGTGCCCGAGGAAGCCACCCTGAGCTATCAGGCCGGAGTGCTCGGCCAGCAGTTCGGCGGCGATATCGACGGCCTCGTCCAACGCCTGCGGCGTATCGGTGATCTGGATACGACGTTGACGCAGATGACCGCCGCGGTGGACCAGCTAGGCCGCGGGATGCAAGGAAGCGCAAGTGGTCTGCGTGAAATAGGTTCGGGCGCCGGCGATATGCGCGCAGGTATCGACGGCCTGCATCGCAACGTCGATCAGATGTCGGGATATCTGGCCCCGCTGCGTAACTTCGTCGACACCACACCCGACTGCGGGTCAAATGCGATCTGCTCGCTGGTGTCACGTGTCGTCGAGCCGGTCGACAGCGTCGTGCGCAGCACAAGCGAATTATCCACCGGCGCCGGGAAATTGACGACCGGATCGAGCACGGCTACCACCGCGTTTGCCGGTCTGCCAGCGACCCTGGAGTCAATGAGCGACGTGCTGGAGCAGGCCAAGGCATCGACTCGCGACTTGCGCAGCGTGATCAATTCGATTGCGCCGCAGATGCGTCAGCTCACGGACTATCTGCTGGAGATTGACGCGAGCTTCCGCGGCAGCGCCGCTGGCGGTTTCTACCTGCCCACCCGCGCGCTGTCGGACCCCCGGTATCGGCAGGCGCTGAGCGACTTGGTATCTCGAGACGGTCGCTCGACGTATCTGGTGGTTTACGGCGACGGACAGGAATGGGGTGTCGACGGCGCGCAGCGCGCCCGCCAGATCCAGACCGCCGTCGCCGAAGCCACCAAAGAAGGGACGCTGGCCCCGGCGTCGGTGGGCTTGGCCGGGGTCGGCCCGGCCACCCGAGACCTGCAAGGTCTTGTGCACGGCGACATCCTGCTACTGGTGGCAGCGACGCTGGCGTTGATTTTTCTGATCGTCGCGGTGATGCTGCGCAGCCCGGTGGCGGCGGTCGTGGTGGTCGGCACCGTCATCGTGTCGTACGCCTCAGCGCTGGGAGTGAGCGTGCTGATCAGCCGGCTGTTGTTCGGCCAGCCACTGCACTGGGCCGTCGCGCCGATGGCGTTCATCGCGCTTGTCGCCGTCGGTGCCGACTACAACCTGTTGTTGGCAATGCGGATCCGCGAGGAACTTCGGGCCGGGATCGGCACGGGCGTCATCCGCGCATTCGCCGGCACCGGCGGAGTGGTGACCACCGCCGGCATCGTCTTCGGGATCACGATGTTCGCCTTGGTTGGCAGCACCGTGCTGAGCATCGAGCAGGTCGGCCTGACCGTCGGAATCGGGCTGCTGCTCGACACCCTGATCGTCCGAAGTTTCCTGATGCCGTCGCTGGTGGCGCTACTGGGACGCTGGTTCTGGTGGCCGCGCCTACCCAGCCGTCCAGCTCGTCGGCATATCAGTGAGACCTCAGGTAACTGGGCGACACGCCGAGTCAGGTCGGACCTGTCGGCGTGACCTGGGCTTACCGTGTGAATGTGCTGGATCTGGAACCGCGGGGCCCACTACCGCCGGAGATCTATTGGCGACGCCGGGGATTGGCGTTGGGCATTGGGGTCGTCGTGGTCGGCATCGTGATCGCAATAGTCGTCGCCGTGCTGAGCAGCAGCGCCGGCGCCAACACCACCGGCGGCAAGTCTGGAACCGCGGACGCGCAGAAGTCCCCAGGCGGAGCAGCCCCAGAGGTCAAGAGCCCGGTGGTGCCGCCAGCGGGGCAAAACTCCGGGCAGCCGGCCGAGACGCCGACGGCAGCCGTGCAGCCACCGCCGGTGCTCAAGGAAGGCGACGACTGCCCCGACTCGACGCTGGCGGTTTTGGGCCTCACCAACGCGCCCCAGTACTTCATTGGTGACCAGCCGAAATTCGCGATGGTCGTAACCAATATCGGGCTGGTGGCCTGCAAGCGTGATGTCGGCGCGGCCGTGCTGGCGGCCTATGTCTATTCGTTGGACAACAAGCGGTTGTGGTCCAACCTGGACTGTGCGCCCTCCAACGAGACACTGGTCAAGACGTTCGCACCGGGCGAGCAGGTGACCACCGCCGTGACTTGGACGGGCATGGGGTCAGCGCCGCACTGTCCGCTGCCACGGCCGCCGATCGGTCCCGGGACCTACAACCTTGTGGTGCAGCTGGGCAATCTGCGCTCGGCCGCGGTCCCGTTCGTCCTGGCGCCGCCGCCACCACCGGGCGCCGCACCCGCACCCGCACCCGGGCCCGGAATGCCCGGCCCTGCGC
>NZ_JBATXN010000638.1:0-1667 GCF_049673265.1 Mycobacterium sp.
TCAGGTGTACACCGTCGCTACGCACTTGGATGCCATCAACTTTCGCGGTGTAGACCCCGTCCGGGCACAGCTTCTTGTTCAGATCCAGTATCCGCACGCCTCTACGTCGGCCGATGGTCCCGCTCAATAATTTGTTCCATTCCTTCACCCGCTCGGGTTGATCCTCTGGCCACGAGTTGCCATCCGGGCGTTCACCCCGCCGGCTGTAGGGCAGATTAGCCACGGTCAGTGGCGCGCCGCTGGAGCTGAGAATGTCTACCGCGCTGCCCAATTCAGCTGTCAAGTAGGCGTCGAAGGCCGGGTCACCGATGTGAGTCCACCGACCCTCGTTGACTCGATCGACCGTCTCCCAGCGGCCGGCGATCAGCAGTATGGCGTCGGGCTGGTCTATCGCGATCTCTGATCTCCATCTACTCGGCCACGATTCGCATTCGCCCTTCTGATCCAGCGTCTCGCCCAGATAGCGGTACGGGCCGCCCCGCACCAAGCTGCAGCCGATCACGGTGTGGTCGATGAATTGGAACCCCGGAGTCGGCGGAAGGAAATGCATCAACGTCCAGCCGATCGAGTCGCCGAAGACCGACACGGTAAATGGCCGTCGTGGATCACGCTGCCCCACGGCGCGCGCAGGGATGAACGCCTTAGGCGGAGACGGTGAAACAACCGCGACCGATGACACGCCAGGTGGCAGGCTGCCCGCAAGCGGCCCGCCGCCGGGCCGGGCAGAAACCGGAACAACCAGCAAGATCACCGCGGCAGCCGTCGCGGCGGTCGCCCCAGCCAGCGGCAACAACGGCACCCGCACCGGTCGCCATCTCCGGATGGGCCGTTCGATCGCCCACCACGACACGATGGAAACCGCGAGCGTGGCGGCGCACCGGACAGCGAACAACGACAGCCCTGACCACCCGGTCCGTTCACCGTTGAGCACCAAAAAGATCGGCCAATGCCACAGGTAGACGCCGTACGAAATAGTGCCCAGCCACGCCACCGGACCCCACGCCAGCGCAACGGCCACGGGTCCGCGCTGGTCGAGCGCCACCGGGGCAATCACCAACACCGCCGCAATGGCCGCTACAAGCAGCAGACCTTCGTGGAACTCGCGGGCGCTGCCGGTGGCGTAGTGGGTGGCGACCCCCAACAGCGCCAGGCCGACTACCGGCAGCAGCCGCGCGATCCATTTGCCCCGCCGGGACCGGATCAGTGACCAGCCGCGGTTCAGCGACGACCAGTCGCTCACCAGTAGCGCCGATGCCGCCGCGCCCACCAACAGCGCCTGCGCCCGGGTGTCGGTGCCGAAGTAAACCCGGTCCCGGGTGGCGTCGGACACGAGCAGGATGGCCGCCGCGGCCGACGCCAGAGCACCCAGCGTGGCCAGCAACAACACCGTCAGGCGGACCCCGCCCAGCGTGGCCCACCGCTGCCGACGGCGAGCTCGCGCGGCCAACAGCACCGCCACCGTGACGAGCACGAGCGGCCAGATGATGTAGTACTGCTCTTCGACACCGAGCGACCACGCATGCTGCAATGGCGACGGCGTAGCGCCCCGGGTGAAATAGTCGGTCTTGTCTGCGACAAACATCCAGTTGGCCACCCAGAAGAAGGCGGCGACGGCGTCATCGCGCAAACCGGCGACGGCCTCGGGTGAAAAGAACTGCCGCCCAACC
>NZ_JBATXN010000639.1:0-3422 GCF_049673265.1 Mycobacterium sp.
GCGTACACATCACCACGCGAACTAGTCCGTCGGAGTCCATGACGGCATGATGTCCGTTCAGGCTGGATTGGTGGCGACCGTAGTGAATCGTTTCCCACCACGGATTGCCGAGTGAAAAGCTCCAGTAAACTCCTTGGGGCGGTGCAACTTCGAGGATCAGCGCCTCATCGGTGCCTAGTTCCCAACGCCCGATGACCGGTTTGTTTTCGGCGGCCGCACCGATCGCGGTGCGATCGATCGGGGGTAAAAACCCATTCGGTGGCGCGGCCGCGCCGAACTGCAGAAAAAACTCGAGATTGTCGTGAACGAAGTCGCCGAGCGCGACCAGCTGCCGCGACACCACGGTGTCTCGTTCGACGGCAGGCAGGTTGCGACCGATCGGATCGCCGATCCGCTCGACCCGCAACGACGACGGCGTCTCGGTATCCCAGTCATAGAAGAAGTGCCGCACCGTCAATGTGGGATTGGGCCCCTCGATGCGCATCCAGTTCCCGTCGTGCTCATCGGCGGACAAGACCACCTCGAAGTTCCCGTCGGCGTCGACGTCGAGCTCGTCGACCAATGCATTCGCGGTCGAGGCGATGCCGTTCATCGTTTGCAGCCCCACATATCGGGCGGTGCCGCGGTTACCGAACAGTCGATAGCTCTCACCACCGCGCAGCGGGGCACCGGTGTACAGACAGTCCGGACACTCCATTCCCCACGTGATGAGGTCGTTAGTGCTTGCACGCTGGACCCGCAGAATTGGATCAGGGTCGAATCGCAGCGCCACGTCGATACCGGCGGCCAGCAGCACCAGCAGGTGCCGCATCCCCGCCGCGAGATCGACCGGATTTCGGCTTGCGGGATCGCATTTGACGATCTGTGCTGCATTGTCGAGCCGGCGGATCAGATGCGACCACGCCGCAGCCAAGTCGACGTCGCCGCTCGCCGGTGCCTCGGCGGCCGCCTCCGAAATCGAGTGTGGCAACCATGCCACCGGCCGCTGCGCAGCGCTCACATCGCCACCACTTCCACCCGCCTGGACGGCCATAAGAAACCCTTTATCTGAGAACAGCGTTTTCATTTAATACTCGACAACAATGGCATCGGACCATCGATGCTGTCAATGGCCGCTATGACTCTGGGCCCGCAACCTGCTGAGAAATCCGGCTCGGCGGTGGATGCTGACTCCATGGCGAGCAACACCGAGCGCTATCGCGCTGCGCGTGACCAGGTCTTCGCCATCGCTGACGACGACAAACTCGCGAGCACATTCGAGTGGCCGCAGCTGGTCGGCGCTTTCAATTGGGCCAGCGATTGGTTCGACGTCATCGCCCGCGGCAACGACCGCACCGCGCTGCGGATCGTCGAGGAAGACGGCGCCGAGCAGAGCGTCAGTTTTGCCGCGATGGCTCAGCGGTCCGACCGGGTGGCGGCGTGGCTCGAGCATCTCGGTGTCGGCAAGGGTGATCGCGTCGTCCTGATGCTGGGCAACCAGATTGAGCTGTGGGAGTGCACGCTTGCCGTCGCGAAGCTGGGGGCGGTGGCGATGCCGGCGACCGGTGCGCTGGGACCATCAGAGCTCGCCGACCGCATCGTCCGCGGCGAACCGCGGGCGGTGATCGCCAACGCCGCCGACACCGCAAAGTTCACCGACGTCGACGGCGACTACCGCCGCATCGTCGTGGGCGCCGACACCGCGGGCTGGCACTGCTATGCCGACGCCACCGATGTCGTTTCAGCGGGGCCGTTCACCGCGCGAACGACGGTGAACGACCCGATGCTGATCTATTTCACTTCGGGTACCACAAGTAAACCCAAGCTGGTGACGCACTCTCAGATCAGCTACCCGGTCGGGCATCTGTCGACGATGGCGTGGATCGGCGTGCGACCGGGCGATGTGCACTTGGCGATCAGCTCACCGGGGTGGGCCAAACACGCTTGGAGTTGTCTGTTCGCACCGTGGATCGCCGAGGCGACGATCTTGGTGTACAACTACCGGCGATTGGATGCAGCGGCCCTGCTGAGCCATCTTCGCCGCGCTGAGGTGACGACGTTCTGTGCCCCACCGACACTGTGGCGCATGCTGATTCAGGCGGACCTTGGCGCGAGGCCCGACACGCTGCGCGAGATCGTGGCCGCCGGCGAGCCGCTCAATCCCGACGTCATCGCTCAAGTCGAGCGCGCGTGGGGGCTGACCATCCGCGACGGCTATGGGCAGACCGAGACCACACTGTTGGTCGGCAATCTTCCGGGCCGTCCAGTCAAACCCGGCTCGATGGGCCGGCCGCTGCCCGGGGTACCGATTGTGCTCGTCGACCCGGTCAGCGGTGCACCCGGACGGGAAGGTGAGATCTGCCTTGACCTGAGCGCTCATCCGGTCAACCTGATGACCGGATATCTGCAGGATCCGGAGCGCAACGCCGCCGCGATGGCCGGCGGCTACTACCACACCGGCGACATCGCACGGCGTGACGACGACGGGAGGATCACGTACATCGGCCGAGCCGACGACGTGTTCAAGTCCTCGGGCTACAAGGTGTCACCATTTGAGTTGGAAAGCGTGCTCATCGAACATCCGGCGATCGTGGAAGCCGCTGTCGTGCCGCAGCCCGACGACACCCGGCTGGCGATTCCCAAGGCCTACATTGCGTTGGCCGCCGACTGGCCGGCGGATGCCGAGACGGCCAGGACGATCATGGAGTTCGTGCGTGACCGGGTGGCAGCGCATCTGAGGGTGCGGCGAGTTGAGTTCTACGAGCTGCCGAAGACGATCTCCGGCAAGATCCGTCGAGTGGATCTGCGGCGCCGGGAAGAGCGCGCACATGTCGCGGGTACACCGAAGTCTTCGGAATTCCGATACGAAGACCTGGTGGTCTGAACGGTGAAATCCTATGACGCCGGCCCGATCAGCCCACCGCTGCTCGAGGAGACGATCGGGGACAACTTCGAGCGAACCGTTGCGACACACCCCGACGTCGAGGCGTTGGTGGACGTTATTGCTGAGCGGCGTTGGACCTACGCCGAGCTCAACGCCGAGATTGATCTGATCGCAAGAGGTTTGATGTCGCTGGGCGTGCAGCACGGTGACCGGGTCGGTGTTTGGTCACCAAACTGCGCCGAGTGGGTCATGACGCAGTATGCGACCGTGAAGACCGGCGCGATTCTGGTCAACATCAATCCCGCATACCGTACGCACGAGCTGGGATACGTACTGGACCAGTCGGGTGTCCGCATGCTTATCGCGGCGACGGCTTTCAAGAGTTCGGATTACCGCGCCATGGTCGAAGAGGTGCGTCCGAACGCAACCGATCTGCGCGACGTCGTATTCCTCGACACCGACGACTGGATCAACCTGCGCGACCGCGCCGAGCTGGTGTCGCCGGACGCACTGCGATCGCGAATGGCAGCGCTAGACAACCGCGAGCCCATCAACATCC
>NZ_JBATXN010000640.1:0-7780 GCF_049673265.1 Mycobacterium sp.
GCGCAGTCTTCTGGGCCCAGGCCCAGGCGCTCGGTGACGCCCGGCCGGAATCCCTCGATCAGCACGTCGGCCTTCGCGACGAGCTTGAGGACAAGCTCGCGGCCCTGCTCGGACTTGAGGTCGGCGACGACGAAGCGGCGGTTGCGCAACATCGGGTCGGTGCCGCTGGCGCCGGGCCGGTCGATGCGCACGACGTCGGCACCGAGGTCGCCGAGGATCATCGCTGCGTGCGGGCCCGGCCCGATTCCGGCGAGTTCGATGACTCGCAGCCCTGTCAGCGGTCCCGCCATCTCTCCCGACCTCCTTGTCGACAGACCAATTCACCCGCGTGGCGATCGCACGCGCGGCGCCACTAGAACAATCGCATCTTCGCAGCCGGTCCGGTTGGCGCTGCATCCCGGTCGCTTAAGGTGATCCCCATGACCGCCATCGATTCCGGAATCGACGCCCTCGCGCCCGTCAGCGGGCTTGCCGTCACCCTCGCCGACGGGGTGCTTTCGGTGACGATCGATCGTCCGGAGAGCCTGAATTCGCTGACGTTGCCGGTGCTGACCGGGATCGCCGATGCGATGGAGCAGGCAGCGAACGATCCGCGGGTGAAAGTGGTGCGCTTGAGCGGCGCCGGCCGCGGCTTCAGCTCCGGCGCGGGGATGAGCGCCGACGACGTGGCAAGCGGCGGCCCGGGGACGGAGCTCATCTTGGCTGTCAACCGCGCGATCCGGGCCATCGTGGCGCTGCCGCAACCTGTTGTAGCGGTCGTTCAAGGACCGTGCGCCGGCGTCGGGGTATCCCTGGCCCTGGCATGCGACCTGGTATTGGCCTCGGACACAGCGTTTTTCATGCTCGCCTTCACAAAAATCGGCCTGATGCCCGACGGCGGTGCTTCGGCGCTGGTCGCCGCCGCGATCGGTCGAACACGTGCGATGCAAATGGCGTTGCTCGCCGAGCGGCTACCCGCCGCCGCCGCACTGGCCGGCGGCCTGATCAGTGCCGTCTACCCCGCCGACGAGTTCGAGGCCGAGGTGGACAAGGTGGTGTCGGTACTGCTGTCCGGCCCCGCGGTGGCGTTCGCCAAGACCAAGGAGGCCATCAACGCGGCGACGCTGCCGCAGTTGGAGGCTGCGCTACAGCGCGAACTGGACGGTCAGCAAGTCCTGCTGGCTTCCCCCGACTTCCGCGAGGGCGCAAGGGCTTTCCAAGAGCGTCGGACACCGAACTTCACCGACAGCTGACTCCCAAACTCACAGACCGAACAGCGGGGGCAGCGCGAGCAGCATCACCAGGCTCCACACGAAGTGGGTCAAGATCGGTGCGAGCACACCACCGGTCGCGCGGCGCTCCCATGCGCACACCGTGCCCAGGAAGATAGCGGCGAACCCGAGCATCAGGTTGCCACTGGCCAACGTCGCGACCACGTATACGACGGTCGAGATGAGTACCGGCTGGTGTCGACCCAACGCCGTGTAGAGCGCGCCGCGGTAGAACAACTCCTCGGCGATCCCACCGAGCAGCGCGACGGTCAAGGTCAGCCGCCACGATCCCTGGTCGGTGTAGTGCAGCACTCGGGTGATCAACTCGGAGACCGCGGGAATTTGCCTGGCGATCAACCCACCGACCACGAAAGCGCCACCGACCACCAGGCCGACGACGGTCCCGGATATCACCGGACGCTGGTTGCGTCCACGCCAGCGGACGCCGCCCAGATGCAACGGGCCGGAGACCAGTGCCCCGAGCGCCCATATCGCGGCCAGCAGCAGCGACAACCAGTAAAAACTCGGCTCGCCGGGATGCCGTCGCAGCGCGAACCCCAACGCCGCCGCGCCCAGCAGCAGCACGACCACCACAACGATCCGACGCCGGAGCACGGTCGACGGCGGTTCATTGTGCGGCACAGCAACATTGAAGATCCCGCGACGAATTTCTTCGACAGCGCTGGGATGCGGACGACTAGTCAGGTCTGTCATGCGAAGCGCACCTTCGGTGTCAGAGTGATCAGCATGTCGAGGCCGGTTCGCAGCGCACCGGCGATGGGTCCTGGGACCGCGTCCATCAACGCGAGACCGGGCCGCGCGATCGACGGCGTCACCATTCCGGCGAGCCGCCGCAGCCGCAGCGCGTCGCCGCCGGCCCACGCCGGGTCGCTGTCGGCGAGATGGTGTGGATCGGCTAGCGCGTTCACCGGAAGCGGCCGGCGACTCGATAACGCCCGGGTAATCGCTTCCTCGATAGAAATCAGCCCGCCGGGTGGGTCGGGAACCAGATCACGAAGGCCCGAGCCGGAGGCCTGCATCGGATGATTCAGTGACTCCACCAGATCGCAAGCCAGCCTGTCGGGCACCGGCAGCGCCACCGCCGTGACCCATGACGCCATCGTGGTGTCCACCCCGGGCGCCGGCAGGCTGGTGTGCCACTTGCCGGAAACCCGTGCATAGGTTTTCAGCAGCGCATGATAGGACGTCCGGTCCGGGCCGGAGATGTCGTAGGCGCCCGCTGGCACTTGTGCGCTATCGGTGGCCGCGACCAGGTAATGCAGCACGTCCCGGACAGCTATCGGGTCGATCGGGTTATCCATCCACGCCGGAATCGGGATAACCGGAAACCGGTCACCGACGTAGCGCAGCATCTCGAACGACGTCGAGCCGGCGCCGAAAATCAATGCCGCGCCAAGCCACACCACTTCCGGGCCGTCGTCGACCGTCAGCGCGTGGGCCACCTCTGCCCGGCTGGTGAGATGCTCGGAGAGCGCCCCGTCATCGGGGTGATCCGGGACGAACCCACCCAGATAGACGATGCGGCGCACACCAGCGTCCTTGGCCGCGTCCGCAAGGTTGGCAGCCGCGGCCCGGTCGGCATCGCGGAAGCCGGGTTGACCGATCGTGTGGACTAGGTAGTACACGACGTCGAGCGGGCCGGCCGCGGCGAACGCCGCGCGGACCGAGTCGGGATCCGACGCGTCCAGCGCGACCGGACTGACGTCGTCAAACCAGCCCATTCGGCCTAGCCGGGCCGGGTCGCGGGTAGCGGTCAGCACCTGATGGCCAGCGGCAAGTAGCGCTGTGACCAGCCGCGATCCCACGTACCCGGTCGCGCCTGTCACCAGAATTCGCACACCTTCCAACCTAGCGATCCCGCTGGACCCGGGCAGTCGATTCGGTTGTTGCCCGGCGATGGTGCAGGCGGCAACGGCGTGGCCGGAAAACCGCCCGTTGACCGCTGCGCGTTGAACTCGCTGGCAGCACGGCAACTCGTAACCCGTTATACCGGTGTTCAATTTACTTTGGTTGCAACGATGTTGAACCGATCAATTGACAAATCCGTGTCTGTCTATGTGGACATCTCAGCCCTCAGTACGCATTCGGCGATGCCTGACATCGCAACGCCGTCCATTGCCGGTGTGGCGGTCGAATTTCCGCCGAACCGGCACAGCCAAGATGAGGTCATCGCGGCCCTATCCGACTTCGCCGGTCCCGAATTTCGACGGTTCGCTGCCACCAGCGGGGTTGCCACACGCCACCTGGCGCTGCCCCTGTCGCGGTATCGCCAACTCAGCGGCTTCACCGAGGCGAACGAAGCCTACCTCGATATCGCTCTCGAGCTGAGTGAGCGGGCACTGCTGTCGGCGCTGGATGCCGCCAATGTCAAGCCTTCCGAAGTCGATATCGTCTTTTCGACGACCGTAACCGGGCTCGCAGTGCCTTCGTTGGAGGCACGGCTGATTACCCGCGTGGGCCTACGCCCGGATGTCAAGCGTGTCCCGCTGTTCGGTCTGGGCTGCGTCGCCGGCGCAGCCGGCCTGGCGCGGGTGTATGACTACCTTGTCGGGTATCCCGATCATGTGGCGGCGCTGCTGGCGGTCGAACTGTGCTCGTTAACCATTCAGCGTGAAGACCTTTCGCTCGCAAATCTGGTCGCCTCCAGCCTGTTTGGCGACGGGGCCGGCGCCGTCATCGCTACCGGAGCCGACCGGGCACCGATTGGGCCGAAGGTGCTGGCCACCCGTAGCCGGACCTACCCCGACACCGAGGACGTGTTGGGCTGGAACATCGGCACTGCGGGGTTCGAGATCGTGTTGTCCGTCCAGATCGCGACCGTCGTCGAAAAATACATGGGTGAAGAGGTCGGCAAGTTCCTCGCCGAGAACGGCCTGACCATCGCGGACGTCTCGACGTGGATAGTTCACGCCGCCGGCCCGAAGGTGATCGACGCGGTGGAGAACGCCTTAGACCTTCCCGCTGATGCCCTCACCCTTACACGAAATTCCTTGCGCGACAATGGGAACCTGTCGTCAGTGTCGGTGCTAGATGTGCTTCGGCCCATCATGGCCGAACCGCCGCCGCCCGGGTCCTTCGGACTGATGATTGCCATGGGACCGGGCTTCAGCTCCGAACTCGTACTGCTCAGTTGGTAGGCAACGCGTCCCGGGAGAGCGGCGCCGATGACTTATGACACCGACCTGCTGATCGCCGGCGGTGGCCCCGGCGGTCTGGCCGCGGCGTTACACGCTCGCCGGCAAGGACTTTCAGTGATCGTTGCCGAACCCCGCGACCACCCCATCGACAAGGCGTGCGGCGAGGGGCTGATGCCGGGCGGCCTGACTGAACTGGCAGCGCTGGGCGTGGACCCCGCCGGCATGCCCCTCCGCGGTATCGCCTATCTGAGCGAGCGCCGCCGCGCCGAAGCGCTTTTCCCCGACAGCCCCGGACGTGGTGTGCGACGTACCACGCTGCACGCCGCCCTGGCGTCGCGCGCCAAAGAGCAAGACACCCAATGGATTTCGACTCGAATTACTACTGTAGACCAGGATGTCCATGGCGTCACGGCCGCCGGTATTCGCGCAAAATGGCTGATCGCCGCTGACGGGCTGCACTCGGCGGTTCGGCGCGCCGTCGGCATCAACGCCGTGGCCGGAACACCTCGACGGTACGGGGTGCGATGGCATTATCGAGTGCCGGCGTGGTCGGAGTTCGTTGAGGTGCACTGGTCGCGGTGGGGCGAGGCTTATGTGACGCCGGTCGAGCCAGACCTGGTTGGCGTCGCAATCTTGTCTCGGCACCGGCCCGAGCTTGATTGGTTCCCGCGGCTGGCAAACCATCTGCATGGCGCCAGCCGCGGGCGAGCACGAGGCTGCGGACCCATGCGACAGGTAGTGCCCCGCCGCGTCGCCGGCCGGGTGCTGCTGGTGGGTGACGCGGCTGGCTATGAGGACGCCTTGACCGGCGAGGGGGTAAGCCTGGCCGTCAAACAAGCCGACGCGGCGGTGAGCGCCATCGTCGACGACAAGCCGTCGTCATATGAAGCAGCCTGGTATCGAATCACCCGCGACTACCGCCTGCTAACCCGCGGCCTCGTGCTGGCCACAGTGCCTTCGATGAATCGGCGTGCCATTGTGCCCGCCTGCACAGTGCTGCCCGGAGTTTTCAAAAAGGCGGTGCACGTGCTGGCCCGCTGAGTGGTCAACGGCATTACGTTAGTACTTGCTAATTAGATGCATGTTGAATTAATACGGCATCCCGCGAGCGGGTTGGCAGCAGCGCGGTGACCAGCGGCGACCCTGCACCTATGATCAGAATCCCCGCACCCCCAAACGAGCGATCCCGCCTCACACGCGGGGGGCCACGGTCGGTCCGGCGGCCGCCCGAGCCCCATCGGAGTGGCGGTGCGAAATCCAAGTTATCGTGGTTTAGTTCCAACGAATTGGATTTAATCAACCAGCGAAGTTGTCCAAAGTGCCCCACCAGATGGATACGATTAGAAAACGCGCCCCGTCGGCCCGGCGCGCAGGGAGTAAGCCAGATGACACCGTTTGCATCCGTCGCGTCCGTGGCGATCGAATTTCCGCCCCACCAGGTCGGCCAGCTGGAGGCACTGTCGGGCCTCACCGGCCTTGGCGGCCCGCAATTTGACCGGTTCGCCGCCAGCGCCGGCGTAGAGAAGCGCCGCCTCGCGTTGCCGCTGCCGCAATACGGGAAGTTAAGCGGCTTCACTGAAGCCAACGACATATTCATCGAGACCGCCTTGGAACTTGGTGAACGTGCGCTGCTTTCGGCATTCGACGCCGCCAAGGTCAAACCTTCCGAGGTCGACATTGTCTTCTCGACGACGGTCACCGGGCTGGCGGTGCCGACATTGGAGGCCCGGCTGGCGACCCGCGTCGGATTACGAACCGACGTCAAACGGCTCCCGTTGTTTGGGCTTGGCTGCGTCGCCGGGGCCGCCGGCGTGGCACGCATGCATGACTACTTGCGCGCGTTCCCCGATCAGGTGTCGGTACTGCTCGCCGTCGAACTGTGTTCGTTGACGCTGCAGCGCAACGACTACTCCATCGCCAACCTGGTGGCGGCCAGCCTGTTTGGCGATGCGGCCGCCGCCGTCGTCGCGAAGGGATCTGCCCGCACGCCGACCGGGCCCCGGGTGCTGGCCACCCGTAGCCGGCTCTACCCCGACACCGAAGAGGTCATGGGCTGGAATGTTGGCAGTAATGGCTTCCAGATCAAGTTGTCCACTGAGGTTGCCACGGTGGCCGAAAAGTACCTGGGCGAAGACGTACGCAACTTCTTGAACGACCACGGCCTGACACCTGCGGACATCTCGACGTGGGTCTGCCACCCCGGCGGACCGAAGGTGATCGAAGCCGTCGAGCACACCCTGGACCTTCCCGCCGATGCCCTTGACTACACCCGAAACTCGTTGCGCGACAACGGGAACCTCTCGTCAGTGTCGGTATTGGACGTCCTTCGGGCCAACATGGACGATCCGCCGCCGCCGGGCTCGTTCGGGCTGATGATGGCGATGGGGCCAGCGTTCTGCTCGGAACTCGTGCTGCTCGGCTGGTAGGTCGTGTACTACCTGCTGATCCTCGCGATCGGCATCCAGCGGCTGGGGATTAGGGTGGAGAACGTGGCGCTTGGCTACGTATGATGCCGACCTATTGATCGTCGGTGGCGGCCCAGGTGGCCTTGCCACCGCGTTACACGCTCGGCGCCTTGGCCTTTCGGTGATCGTTGCCGAGCCGCGGGCAGCCCCGATAGACAAGGCCTGTGGCGAGGGGCTGATGCCCGGCGGCCTGGCCGAGCTGATGTCGCTCGGAATCGACCCGCCCGGATTGCCGTTCCGGGGCATCGCGTATCTGAGCCAACACCGTCGCGCCGAAGCGCGCTTTCGTGCCTACCCGGGTCGAGGCGTACGACGCACTACATTGCATGCCACGTTGGCCGCCCGCGCCAAAGAACAAGACACCGAATGGATTTCGACGCGCGTCACCCGGATCGACCAGGATGCCAGCGGGGTCACGGCGGCCGGCCTACGGACGAAATGGTTGGTGGCGGCCGATGGACTGCACTCGTCGGTGCGCCGCGCCGTCGGAATCAAGGCGGTGGCGGGAAATCCGCGGCGCTACGGCGTGCGCTGGCACTTCGCCGTACCCGCATGGTCGGAGTTCGTCGAAGTGCACTGGTCGCCCTGGGGTGAGGCATACGTGACGCCGGTGGAGCCGGATCTGGTCGGCGTGGCGATTTTGTCCCGGCACCGGCCCGACCTCGCCTGGTTCCCGCGGCTCGCAGCCCATTTGCACGACGCGGCGCCCGGCCGGCCGCGCGGCTGCGGTCCACTGCGCCAAGTGGTTTCCCGTCGGGTCGCCGGCCGGGTGTTGTTGGTCGGCGACGCGGCGGGATACGAGGATGCGCTGACCGGCGAGGGCATCAGCCTTGCGGTTAAACACGCCGCCGCCGCGGTGGCCGCAATCGTCGAGGAGGCGCCGTCGTCCTACGAGGCGGGGTGGCGG
>NZ_JBATXN010000641.1:0-10936 GCF_049673265.1 Mycobacterium sp.
GTCAACGGTTTTCAGATGCCTTGTCGTGATTGACGCAGCGCCACTCAAAAGCGATCGGCCGCGGCTGTGCAGTCCGAACATTTAGGTGTGACCCGCTTTTCTGGTGAGATAGGAGATGATCCCGTCGGTAACTGCCGCCGCGTATTTCGCTCGGCCGTCCGCACTTTGCATCTGGGCGGCGTCATCGCCGTTCTTCATGTTGCCGAGTTCGACCAGAACGGCCGGATACTGGGCCAGATTCAAGCCCGCGAGATCGGCGCGGCCGTACAGGCCGTCAGATCCGATGTAAGTGGACGGCTGAAGACCCGACGCGAGCAACGAATCGCGCATTGCGTGGGCCAGCTGCAGAGCTGGCCCACCCTGCGCGTCGTTCAGTGGCGGATTGGAGTAGTTCACGTGGAATCCTCGACCGGTCACCGGTCCTCCGTCGGCGTGGACGCTCACGATCGCGTCCGGATGCATCGCGTTGGCCAGCGCGGCCCGTTGATCAACACAGGGGCCAACTGAATTGTCGTCATCTCGGGACAACTGGGTACGTGCACCCATCTGGTTGAGTGCATCACGGATACGCAGAGTGACGTCCCAGCTCAAGGCATGTTCGGGGTAGCCATCGTTGGTCGCAGTGCCCGTCGTGTTGCACTGCTTAGTACCGCCCCGGCCGTTTGTGACCTGCCGGGTTATCGAGGAGTCGTACACGCCGTTGTGGCCCGGATCCAGAAATACGGCCATTCCGGCGAGGCTGGCGGCCAAGGCCTTAGGCGCGCTAACCGTGGCCGCCGAGGCAAGGTTCACTATTAGCAGCGCGACAGCCACACGGTTCATGGCTTTCCGCCGCGAGACGGAGCGTAGTCTGCGGCACACACGGGGCGCGGGCGGATCGAGCATCACAGGATAGTAGCAATCAACGCAAGTGGATCCGGTTCTCTGGAACCGTAAGCTGTGCACTGCATTACGAAATTGCTGCCGTCTTGGGCAGCAGGTTGTCCGATGGTCCGGCAGGCGACCGCGCTCGGGGTGGGCAGACTGCGAAGCGCCCAGGTGCTTGAGTGACCCCAGCTGGCCCCTGACTGTGACTGTAGTGCGGGCCTCAATGGGAGGCGCAGGAAGTCCTAAACTCATTGTGTGTCAACATCTTCCGGATTTACCAGCATCAAGACCTAAAAGATGTAAACGATCGCATTGTTGCCGCCCCGGCAGGTGATCCACTGGTCGGTGCCTTCTTCTTGACACTGCATCAAGAAGGCATTGCCGCTGCATTGGACATTGGGGTTGTTGCTCTGGACGTCCGGGCAGTTCGCATGCGGGGACAACGCGTTGACGGAGATCGGTGTTTGCGGTGATGTGGGATCGGGGTTGCTGGCCAGGTAGCTTTGACCTACAACTATCGCGAACGCACAGGACGTGAACGTGTCGGCGCGGGTCGGCGCTGCGGGGCCGACTCGGTAGCCGCGGGGTAGCGCGAACCCGCCGACGCACTGGGTGTCGCCATCATTATCGGCGCCTTGCAGCAAGGCGGGCGGGGTGGCGAACGTCGGCGTCGTCGGCGTCGGCGTCTGTGCGGTTGGCGAATAAGATTCGGCGCTCGATGGGGTCTCCGACGAGGTGGGCGATGCTGCGATCGGCTGTGAACCGCGGTTGCTGGTGGCGATTGCCACGGCAATCGCCACGACTGCGATGATGACGGCGGCTCCCGTGATCACAGCGGCCCAAACTGCGCCCGACATTCGTCGCGGCGCGTTCGGGGGCGGCGGTGCAGTCCTTGGGACACTGACCGGCGGCCTGGAATGCGCGACCGGTGGCGGCGGTGGCGGCGGTGGCCTCGAGGGACCGACCGGTGGTCGAGAGTGCAGGATTGGTGTCGGTGGCGCATCAGGCGCGACGCTGACAGGCGTTGCGGCTGCTGCCTTTTGGTGGTGTCGGGCGTGTTCGATGGCGTGGCCGAGGACGTAGGTCCAGGCTTCGGGCAGGGGGCGTTGGTGGGGCGGGTTGGTCAGAGTGTCGGTGATGATCTGGCGCAGCAGCCCAGGTGTCGTCGAGGGCATGTGCTGGAGATTTTTGGTGTCGTGGTCACCGGCCAACAACCGCAGGGACAGCAGCCCCAGCTTGTAGGTGTCGGAATAGATGGTGGCCAGGTCCTCACCAGGCGGTGCTTCCCATCCCGGGGTTTCCACTTGAGGCAGCGCCGAGACGCCGTTGATGCGCATGGCGTCGCAGTCGATGAAGTAGGCAGCTTCGTGCGGGGACAGGGCGAACAGAAGGTTCTTCGGTGAGATATCGCCTACGCACACACCATGTTTGTGCATGAACGCCAGCTCAGAGGCGACCTCGCGCAACAACGAATAGCGTTGGGCATCATCGATGTTTATGCCCCGCGCCGCCAGCACCGAGGAATGGTTGAGCAGGTGTTGGAATTCAGCGGTGGTCCTCGAGACACCCTTGACTGTGGTCAGATCGATGAAGAATTCGTCGGGGATGGCTGGCATCACGAATCCCGTTGGCGCTCCTGAGTCTTCGACGAGGGCGCACGGCCAGGCGGCGCTCGAAATCAGCCGTTCGGCCTGGGCGTAAGACAGCGACTCCTCCACCAGGGCGGGCATGGCGGCTAGTGCTGTGAAATCGATCTCGGCCAAGGTGTGGGCCTTGTATTCCTTGTAGACCATCGACGCCGCGAACTTGGTCTTCACGTTAGGTGCGCGATAGGCGACCCCTTGCCCACCCTGGCCAATCTTCGTCAGTACGCCCAGCTTGTCGCGCTGGATCACCTGTCGGGTCTTCGCAGACTTTCCACGCTGTCCGGAAGGGGGGGAGTCAGTGGGCTGTGTCTGGGCTACACCGGCGGGGCGTGGCGAGTCGGCAAGCAAAGTGGGAGCGGCGTGCGGGTCGAGCGATGCGGTTGTGGTCAGGGCTTGGTGGGCGGCGGTGGCCAGCTCACGAGCGCTCTGATAGCGCTGGTCGGGGTTTTTGGCCATGCCCGCCGCGATCACGTCATCAAAGCCAGCCGGAACGGCGGGATTAAGCCGGCTGGGTTTTGGTGGGTCTTGTGTCAGGTGGCCGCCGATCTGTTGTTCCATAGAGTCGCCGGGGAAGGGCCGGACACCGGTCAAGCACTCATAGAGCACACACGCGAGCGCGTAGACATCGGCGCGGGCATCAGCAGTGCCGGTGGTGAAGCGCTCGGGAGCCATGTAGGCCCATGTGCCGATCATCATGCCGGTGCTCGTCAGTTTGGTGGCCGCAGCGTCGTGAGCGATACCAAAGTCGATCAGATACACGAAGTCGTCACCGGTAATCAGCGCATTCGACGGTTTGATGTCCCGGTGGACCAGCCCCACGTCGTGCGCCGCCTGCAGCGCAGCGGCCAGCTGCGTGATCACCTGCACGGCCCGTTGCGGGCTCATCGGCCCGTCACGCGCCAGCAAACCCTGGACATCGATGCCGTTGATGACCGGCATCACCAAATACAGCTGGCCATCGACTTCGCCGGTGTCAAAGATCGGGATGATGTGCGGTTCAGTCAGCCGGGCCGCGGTGTGGGCCTCACGGCGAAACCGCTCCCGATAACCCGGCTCGGTGCTTAGCTCGGTGGGCAGCACTTTAACCGCCACGTCGCGGCCGATCACGGTGTCGTGGGCCTTGTACACCTTGCCCATGCCGCCCTCGCCGATCAACGCGATCAGCCGATACCGCCCGAACACCACCTCATCCACCGCGGCCTCCCTCACCGCACCCCCCGCTGGCAAATGCTAGCGAACAATCCATCCGCCCACCGTCGATTCGCCAACCAAGCCAGTGGCCGGATCGCAGCAGGAGAGTCGTATCAGAAGAAGTCCCGGTTCTGGGCGGCGACGGCCATCCCGTGGCCGGTTGCGTCATTGGTGAAGCGGACCCAGCCGCTCACTGCGATCGTCCAGCCGTTGACGTGATAGGTCTGGCCGGCAGAGAGCTGCTGGATGCTAGGTGACGCGGGGAGGATGACGCCTGCGGCGGGGGACTGTGAGGTGCCGGAAGAATCCACCGCAATCTCATTCAGGCTCGGGCCGGGACAATCTGCCCCCGCAGGCGTATCCAGCAGGAGCCCCGGTTCACATGTATCGCAAACGATCTCATCCGTGGCGACCTGACACCGTGTGCCCCACGGCGTCTTCACGTACTGCTCGGTTGGGGGCGAAGTCGACTGCGAGGGCGACGCAGGTTGCGCGGTTGGTTCTGCGGACGCGGCGGTTGGGGTTTGAGTTGTGGGCGGGTGTCTTCCGTGGCTGAAACTCTTGATGGCTGCGTTAGCAATGATCGCGACGACCGCCACGATTAGCAGCGCCAAACCCCCCCTGAGCGCGTAGCGCTCCCACTGCGGTGTCGGTTCGACCGACTGAGGGTGCGGCCGTTCAGCTGGGCGGATCGATCGGACAGGCGGTGGCGGCGGGCTGAGTGGTTTGTACCGTGGGGGCGAGGGTCTGGAGTGTACGACGGGTGTCGGTGGTGCTTCGGGCGTGAAGCTGGCCGGTACCGGGCCTGCTGTTTTTTGGTGGTGTTGGGCGTGTTCGATGGCATGGCCGAGGACGTATGTCCAGGCTTCGGGCAGGGGGCGTTGCTGCGGCCGGTTGGTCAGGGTGTCGGTGATGATCTGGCGCAGCATGCCTGATGTCGCCGAGGGGATGTGGGCGGCGCTTGTGGCGTCGTGGTCACCGGCGAGCAGCCTCAGGGCCAGGAGGCCCAGTTTGTAGGAGTCGGAATAGATGGTGGCTAGTTCTTCTCCTGCGGGTGCCTGCCATCCCGGGGTTTCCACCTGAGGCAGCACCGAGGCGCCGTTGATGCGCACCGCGTCGCAGTCGATGAAATAAACCGCTTCGTGGGGGGTCAGGGAAAAGAGCAGGTTTTTCGGGGAGATATCGCCCACGCATACGCCGTGTCTGTGCAGAAACGCCAGGGCGGAGGCGACTTCGCGCAGCAGCGCGTAGCGTTGGGCATCGCCGAGGGTAATGCCGCGCGCCGCCAGCACCGAGGAATGGTTGAGCAGGTGCTGGAATTCGGCGGTTGTCCTCGAGACACCCTTGACCGTGGTCAGGTCGATGAAGAATTCGTCGGGGATGGCCGGCATCACGAATCCCGTTGGTGCGCCGCTATCTTCGACGATGGCACAGGGCCAGGCCGCAAACGAGATCAGCCGTTCGGCCTGAGCATAGGACAACGAGTCCTCGACCAGAGCGGGCATGGCGGCCAGTGCATGGAAATCGATCTCGGCCAAAGTCCGGGCTTTGTATTCCTTGTAGACCATCGACGCGGCGAACTTGGTTCTGACATTGGGTGCGGCATAAACCACGCCCTGACCGCCCTGACCGATCTTCGACAGCACACCCAGCCTGTCACGGGGGATCACCTGCCGTGTCATTGCAGACCTTCCACAGTACTGGGTCTGCGCGGCTGCGCCGTGGTCTCGTGGGCTACTTGCTTCCTTGGCCATACCGCGACCAAAGTCCGGTCGTCGTCGAAGGTTTCCCGGCTGAAGTCCACCGCGTGAGCGAACTCGATCAGGGAAGGCACCGACGGCCTGGTCAGCAGATCGCGAAACAGATCGCCCACCCCGCCTTGCCCAGTGCCCAGGGGATCGCCGATCCCGTCGGTGCCGATCAGCAACACATCGTCGTTTGCGATGTCGACCACTTTGGGCGTCACTTCGGTTGGCACGCGGGGCAATCCGACCACCGCGGATGACGCAACCCCGGAGGCCGGCACCGACTTGCCGGCGATGATCTCGACGAATTGCCCCGCTGACAGCAGCCAGGCAACGGAATCGCCGGCACTCACTAGATAGGCCCGAAGAGTATGCGTGCCGGTGGGCTCGATGACCGCACACACCAAAGTTGTCGCGAGTTGCTGCTCCGCGCGTACCGGGTCGGGGACGTCAAGTCCTAGAAGGCTTTGGGCTCGTTCATTGAGCGCCCACGCGGCGCTTTTGAGCAGCGCCAACCAGTCGGTGCTGGCGACGTCATCGCCGAGGTGCGAATGCAGCCATTCCGCGGCTTGCTTGATGGCGGTGCTCGCGCCGAGATGTGATTGCGGCGCCCCCGAAACACCGTCGGCTACAAATACAATCACGCGTCCGTCGGGCAGATGATGCAACGCAAAATCATCTTGCCGTGGTGCGCCGTTGTAGCGGTGCAGGTGTCCGCGTTGTGACACCCCACGAACGGTCATGGCGTCGGTGGACCACCCATCGATCACCACATCGGGACGAAAGGGCAACGAGCAATAGTCCGGACCGATCGCTGATGGTTCGACCGTCGGCGAGGGGGATCCCACAGTGATCTGTGGGACGACCGTAGCCCCAATAACTTCGGCAACTCCCGCCACGTCAGAGAACGGTGTGTTTGCACCAACTGCTATCGGCGCGGCAGCGGGAATTATCGGTGTGTCCAGTGGTGCGGGGGGCTCCTCGTCGCGGGATCCCCCGTGTTTTCGGCTCCGCCACCCGACCATGACCGCGAGGCCTACACGACGTCGACAGCCAAGGTAAACCCTTCTGGCTTTTCAAATTGCAGTTGAGTCGAGCCGGCCGCGATGGCCTGCCCCGAGCTGATCACCGACTGCGTCAACGAGGTGAGGAACTCGGAGATCGCCGCACCCGCGTCCACCCCGCGTGCGGCGACGAATGCGAAGTTGGGCTTGGTCGCCAGCTCGCAGATAACCGCCGCGTCGGCATCCCCGATTCCAAAGGCGAGGATGTTGGGCGCCGCCGGTTGGGCCAGCAGATTCGCTCGAACTGAATGCCATTCTTCGTTTTCGTTCGGTAGGCCGTCAGTTAAGAAAAACACCGCCGGACGATGCACCGTGTATCCCTGAGCTTTCAGGCTGGGAATGTCCACGCTGATCCGATAAGCGAGTTGGTCGAACGCTGCGGCATAGGAGGTCAGGCTCTGGGCGGTCAGCACCGGCATTCCCTGCAGGACACGCAAGTCGGCGGGTTCAAGGTAGGTGAACGCGGTGTCGGAAAAGCCGATCACCGACAATCGAACCTTGGCGGCGGCGAACGACTCTCGTTGCAAAGCGTCGTGCAGCGAGGCCAAGCCGTTGTTGAGTTCGTCGATGTTGCGCCCCATCGAGCCGGACTCATCGGCAACGAAGTAGACCAGAAGAATCGATCCTTTAGGCTCCACCACAGGACACCCCGCTCTCCCCGAATGACTGGTCGCCGCCACACGCGTGTGGCTTGGCCGTCAAAGTGTACTGCCGCGTCCGCCATGCGGTGTGATTCTTGGTGAGATTCGCAGCACCATCGCAAGGATCGCGAAGCGGGTTGCGCTGCCACGGCAATAGCGGTCGCTGGACTGGACGGATTAGTGGCGTTGCCGAATTGCGTAACCAGATAAGCGCTTACGGTTAATCGCCAAATCCACCGACCCAAGATGCTCGCATTGTCTCCGCCCAATGGGACCACCCCCCATCGGACGTGCCAGCCGTTTTGGGGCGCTTCTTCGGCAACGCCATAATTACCTCAGATGCGCAGCAGCACAGTGAATACAAGCGATGACAGAGACTGAATCGGGCAGGAGTCAGCTGACCATACGGTCGCTCCAGACCGATCCAGCCGGAGGCCGGCCTGCCGCGGTTGGGGACAAGTGGAGAAAGGAAAGAATAGTGGTCGGTAAACATTACTGATGGCTGACACCCGCGCTATTCTCCCTTCACGGGTGCAGTTCAGTTAACCGGGAGGATCTGCCCATGGCGACACCCAACCAGCCCGGCTGGTACGACGACCCGCAGGACACAAACGCACAGCGTTACTGGGATGGTCAGGATTGGACACCCCACCGTCAGCGGAAGCCGAGGGTGGAAGCCGCGCGACCACCGGTCACACCGCCGCAGCCGCCTCCGCCTCCGTCCGCTGCAGCGCCGCCGCCTCCACTTCCGTCCGCTACGGCGCCCACGATGCCGGCGCCTATACCCGCGCCACTGCCTTCGCCCCCACCTAATTTGCCGCCTACGTCGATCGCAGCGCCGGACTACAACCCGGCAGCCGCGTGGCAGGGGAGCGCTGCGCCCACGCCAACTCCTTATATGTCCGCTGACCAGGCGGCCCCCTATGGGCGAGATCCCGTCAGCGGGCAGCCCCTGTCCGACAAGAGCGCTGTCGTCGCTGGTTTGCTACAGCTGTTCTTTGGAGTCTGGGGTATAGGTCGCTTCTACATCGGTGACTGGATGATCGGGTTCTTGCAACTGGGCAGCTTTCTCATCAGCGTGGCGCTGATTTTCGTTCTGATCGGGTTCTTTACGCTCCCGTGCGTGGCGCTGTGGGTGTTCATCGACGGGATCATGATGATCATGAAAAAGGTTCCTGACAGCAACGGTCGCCAGCTGCGATGAGGAAGATACTCATTCAGTCCTTCGTTGAGTGATGGCTCTGCTCGCGTGGCGCGCGGTCCACGAATCTGCCAAGAATCTTGCAAGCGGCCGTTCTGAACCTCGATTTCGCGTTTATGTTCAAGAAGCGTTGTGGCCGTAGATGATTGACTCTTCCTACCGCTTCGCGCGACGGGTTGGCGTCAACCCGCGCGCATCACGAGTCGGGTTTTTCAGCTCCCGATTGGTCCGCTGGCATCACAATAAGAGCCTGACGTCGCCGTTGACCTGAAGGGCTGGAAGCGCGATGGGCGGTAGTCGTCTCGGGTTTGATCTTCTCGGGCCGTTGTTAATGACCGTTGCGGGTACGCCGGCGGCGTTGGGTACGCCCAAGCGGCGGGCGGTGTTGGCCATGCTGCTGATCAACCGCAATCGCGCGGTCGGGATGGAGTCGCTGGTCAACGCCACCGGGGATCAGTCACCCGCGCCAGGAGCACACACAAGCATCCACTCCTACCTGGCAGCTTGGAACGCAATACAGGCTGTCAACGACGAAGGTGTGGACGGTCTTGCACGGCGAACACACAGTCGAGATCAAGAAGGTTCGCCCGCAATGGTTCGGCGGCCTTCTGCCGAACACGTACACCATCAAGGTCGACGGTGCAGAGGTCGCCCGCAGCCAAGGCTTCTGAAGCCTCGGCTAGCCGATCCGCGACTACATCGCCACACCTCGGGTGGCTGACATCGTGAAACCCGTCCAGAATACCGACTTTCAAAGACTGTGGAGTTTCTAGGATTCGTCGCGTTTGGAGTAGTCGACCTCGCCGGCGTAAGCGAGCCTCTGGTTGGCGATCGCCTTCATCGCCTCCTTGGTGGTCGTGTTTCCCGTCATGGCCCTCAAGAAATCTTCTCGGTTCAGGCGCCAGAGTGTGCCCGCCTCCTGGCATCGCACCGTGGCGGTACGCGGCGCCTCGAACAGCAGGGCAATTTCACCAAAGTGGTCACCCCCGTGCATCGTTCGTATTCGTTTGCCGTCAACGGCAGCCTCGAAGACACCTGAGCGGATGAGAAACATGTCCTCCGCGGCATCACCTTGTCGGAAAATGACATCGCCTGCGGCGGCCTGCGAAGAAACGAGAGCAGAGGCAAGCTGATTCGCAGCCGCAACAGACAGTGGTCCGAACGCCTCCACCTTGTTAACAGCGTCGAGTTCTTCGTGACTAATGGGAGACAGCCGTTCGATCCGCGTCAGTCGCAGCAGGGCGTAGAGCGCGCCGAGCACCGCCAAGCCGGCGGCCACCCGCAGGGACCCGCGTACTCCGACTGCAGCGTTGAGCTCCGCCGCGCAAAGAGCCGATACACCGAAAGTCGAGACAAAGATCAACGCGTTGATTCCAACGAGTAGGTCTAGTGATCGCCCTGAGGCACTCCGTTGCAGCAACGTGCGGCTACACACCGCTTGGTAGGCAACACCGATGCCGGCGACGCTCACCAACACGAGGGCGGCGCCCTTGACCGAAGTCACCGTCAGCGCGCACAACGCTAGCGCGCAACTGAGAAGGCCGATCGCCAGCGGAACCGACATCGAACGTCGACCATCGAGCGAGAGGCTTGCGACGCCTCCGATCATGCCGCCAACAGCGACAACTCCAACCAGCACTGGGGTTCCGTTGGCGCCGATGTGCACGATCTCAGTCGCGATGCTGGTCGCGTTGCTTTGCTCGAAACCGCCAAGCGAAGCACCCAGAGCCATGACAATGACCACTGCCCGGGCGTTCGGCAACCTCCGAAGCACACCGATACCGCCGGCGAGTTCGTTGAGGATTCGTGAACTGTCGTTGGCCGCTACCCGAGTATCTATGCCGCGAATGGCCAGCAGGGGCCCGGCTCCGAGTGCGACAAGTATCGCGACGCTCGTCACGACAGCGGACGGCCCGGAGAGCCACAAACCGGCGGCGGCCGCCCCGGCACCGACTAATACCGCGGTGGTCTCGAGAATTGCGAAAAGTGCGTTCGCCGCGACCAACTGGGCCGGTGAATTAGCCAACCACGGGAGCAGCGCATCATGGAGTGCACTCGGGGCGGAGCGCGTGAACCCTTCTACTGCAATCGGAACAAACAGGAGCGCGCTCGTTGCATGAAGCTCCAATACCGGAATCGCAAGCGCTATTCCACCTCCGTTCGCAATCATGGCACCAGCCAGGACGCGCTCGCGCCTGAACCGGCCCGCTAGCGAGGCAAAAACTGGAACGCCCATCGCTAGGGCGAGCTGCGTAACGAGGCTGTACAAACCTGGGCCGATCGGGCCGAGCCGCTTGAAGGTTATGACCAACATCGTCGCAGTCCAGGCCACGTGGACGACTGTGCCGATCGCGACTGATGCTTCTGCCTTGGCGATATTCGCGTTGGATAACGCATGAGAAATTACCGCCCATCGACTTGCACGTGGCACGCCCGCGGCCATCCGCCGAGCGTATCGCTCCGGCGCGAGGTCTACGGCAGTAAACTTTCATATCCGCTACGCCTTGACCCTGGGCGTCGATCAACACCGACGGGTCGTTCCGAATTATGTCTATTGCCATCACGCCGTAATCATCGATAC
>NZ_JBATXN010000642.1:0-5962 GCF_049673265.1 Mycobacterium sp.
GGTCGGCTGGCCGACGACTATCGCGACCAGGAAAGCACGCGCCACGGCCCCCGCACTGGGTAGCGCTAGCCGCCTGAGCCGTAGGGCCTGGTGAGGATTTCCAGGTAATGGCCGCCGGGGTCGCGGAAATACACTCCACGGCCGCCGTCTCTGGTGTTGATTTCGCCGGGTCGATTACCGCCCGGGTCTGCCCAGTGCTGCAGCCCGCGGGTTTGAATCTTGCCGTAGATCGCGTCGAAGTCGTCCTCGGAGACCAGGAACGCATAATGCTGCGGTCGGATCTCCTCGCCCTCGGACACATCGGCGTAGTCGAGGTTCGCGCCGTGCTCGAGTGTGACCGTCATGAAGGGGCCGAACGGCTCAGGACTCGGCAACCCGAACAGCTCGGTGAAAAACTCGGCAGATTCCCGCTTATCGCGGGCGCCGACGATGGTGTGGTTGAACTCGATAGGCATGGTGCTTGCCAGTCTACTTCGGCGCGGACAGCTCCAAGGCAATGTTGTCCGGGTCGCGGAACTCCAGAATGTAGGTCGGTCCGATGTCCTTGACCGGCTCGTGGTCGATGCCCAGATCGTCAAGATGCTTTGCCGCAGCGTCTAATTCAGCCTTACCTGCGACCCTGAACGCGATGTGGTCCAGCCCGCAGCGGTCCTCGTGGAAACGGTCGGTGGCGACCGGCCTCAGCCCGATCAGCGCACCACCCATGTCGTAGATGACACCACCGAACAGAAACCCCAGCTGCTTGCGCGTCGCCTCGTCGGCGTTGTCAGGTACCTCGAGCAGAACCGGCCAACCGAAGACGCTTTCGTAGAACTGTCGGGAACGCTCGATGTCGCTGACGGTGAGTCGTACATGCGCGATGGAATTGGCGGTGATGCCCATCTCAGACATGGTGCCACTGCGCAGCCTGAGCGCACCCACCGGTCTACATGCCAGAATCGCCGTCGTGCAGATATCGATGACCATGCCGGTAATGGAGCCGGACTTGGATGCCGCGGTGCTGCGGGATTGGGCGCGTGCGATCGATGACGGCCCGTTCGCGTCGTTGTGTTGGGGCGAGCGGATGGCCTTCGACAACCCGGAGACTCTGACGCTGATGGGCGCGCTGGCCGCGTGGACCGATCGGGTGCGGTTGGTGACGACGGTGATCGTGCCCCAACTGCACGACCCGGTGATGTTGGCCAAGGCGCTGGCGACGGGGGACATGCTCTGCGGCGGACGGCTGACCGTGGGCATCGGCGTGGGCGGCCGCATCGAGGACTATCAGGCGGTCGGCGCGGACCCGACTACGCAGACCATGCGTGGCATGGCCGAGCGGGTCGCGGTCATGAAACGAGTCTGGTCGGGCGAGCAGATCACCGAGTCGCTGTTGCCGGTCGGGCCGGCGCCGGTCCAGGCGGGCGGGCCGCCGCTGTTGATCGGAACCATCGGGCCAAAGACCCTGCGCAGCGCTGCTGTCTGGGCCGAGGGCTTGGCCGGCCACACGATGGACCTCGACGTCGCCAAACAAAACGAGCTGTTCGACGTGGCGCGTACCGCTTGGGCCGAGGCCGGCAAGCCCAAACCGCACTTGGCCACATCGTTCTGGTTCGCGCTCGGTTCCCACGACGAGGCTCGACCGCAAGTGCACCGGCATCTGCGCCGCTATATGAATTGGATACCAACCGAGTACATCGACGCGATGGCGCCAACCACCGGGTTCGCCGGCAGCGAGGAGGAACTGATCGCGGTGCTGCGCAAATTCGAAGCGGTCGGCACCGACGAAATCCAGCTCATCCCAACCGGTTCCGATGTCAGCCAACTTCGGCGCGTGGCCGACGTGGTCGACGCGATCTAGAGAGGTGCCCGATGCCTGAGCGCAACGTGTTGGGTGGTGCGCTGGAATCTTGCGGCACCGAGCCGCTAACCGGCTTCTACCGCGACGGCTGTTGTTCAACCGGCGACGAGGATCTCGGCATGCACACTATTTGCGCCGTGGTGACCGCCGAGTTCCTCGAACATCAGCGTGCGATAGGAAACGACCTGTCCACACCGAGGCCGCAGCTCCGCTTTCCCGGTCTTGTGCCGGGGGACCGATGGTGTGTGACCGCGGGGAATTGGCTACTGGCCTACCGCGACGGGTGCGCCGCACCGGTGGTGCTTGCCTCGACGCACGAGCGCACGCTCGATGTGGTGCCTCTTGAGGCCCTGCGCGCGCACGCCGTTGACGTGCCCGACGACCTGGGCAGCTTGTAGGGCGGTTACTTTCGCTCAAGACGACTGAAAATGATCGCGAGAGGATCGCTGTCTTGGGGGATAACCTTTCGTGATGATGCGCGTCGCGATCGTGGGCGGTGGAGCTGCGGGTGTGCTCGCCGCTGTGCATCTGCGCCGCAGCAAACCAGACGCACAGATCACGCTGATCGACGCGTCGGGTTCTCCCGGCACGGGCGCGGCGTACGGCACCAACGACCCGACCCACTTGCTGAACGTTCCTGCGCAGCGCATGTCGGCATGGTCGGACGATCCAGATCACTTTTGCCGTTGGCTCGACGAACGAGCGGTCACGCCGCTCGAGAGCTTTGCGCCGCGTCTTGCCTACGGCCGCTACCTGCGAGATGAACTCGCGGCCGCTGACGTGCGGATCGAGGCTGCCGAGGTTGTGGGGTTGACGCCGGGCAGACCCGCGCGCATCGCGCTCAACGATGGACGTGAGTTATCTGCGGACGCCATTGTGCTCGCGACTGGGCGCCCCCAAGGCGGCATGCCGGAGGCGTTGGAACGCGCCTTCGCTCCGGTGTTGGCCGCAGGCAGTGACGGCAGGGTGGTGCTGGATCCATGGGCGCCCGGCGCGCTCGCGGCTCTCGGTGCGTGTCGGCCGGCCAGCGTCTTGGTGATTGGTTCGGGACTCACCGGCGTTGATGTCGCGCTGCATCTCATTGCGCGCGGCGCCACGGTCACCCTGCTGTCGCGTAATGGCGCACTCCCGCGCCGATTCCGCGCCACCGGCGCGCCCGCGGAAGTGCCCAACCTCGATGCGTTGCCTGCCGAGGTTTCGCTGGAGCAATTGCGCACCGCACTCGAAGCGGATCTCGCGCATGCGCGCGAATCCGGTTGGGACTGGCGACAAGTGATCGACGCGGTGCGGCCGCGCACAGCCCGGCTGTGGCGATCGTTGGGATGGGAGGACCAGCGTCGGTTCCTGCGGGAGGACCTGCGGCAGTGGGAGATACTTCGGCACCGGATGCCGCCCACCGTTGCCGATGCGATCGATGCCGCTACCGACAGCAACCAACTGATCATCGAGGCGGGCGAGGTCGCCGACGTGGCGCTGCGCGGCAATGGCGTCGAGCTGGTGGTGACAACGAGCGACGGATCAGTGCGTCGGCGCGGTGATGCGGTTGTCGTCGCCACCGGCACTACGTGGGATCGGCGGTCGCTGCAACGCTGCACGCTCTGGGCGAATCTGTTGGCCTCAGGTGTCGCGTCGCTGCATCCGTGCGGGGTGGGCGTGCGACTCACTGCGGACGGCTATCTCATCGACGGGTTCGGCGTCACGATCCCGAACATCATCTGTCTCGGCCTAATTCGCCAGGGTGAGGAGTGGGAGACCACGGCGATACCCGAAATCCGTACCCAAGCGGCTGCTATCGCGCAGCTGCTCGCCGACGACACTCGTCACCAACCCATTCGGGCGCCGAGTCTCATCACGACGGCACCCGAATTGACCGGTGCGCCAGCGTCATACGCCGAGGGTGTGCGTCGCCTGCTCGCCGTGCAAGACGGCGCGTCGACCGCCTTCGCGGCAGCGGTCGCAGAAGATCAGCAGCACGCCCGTGCGCACGTCGCGCTCGCGATGATCGCCACCGAACGGCCCGACCGGGCCGGCGGGCCTGACGCAGTCGCCGGCCATCTCGCTCGAGCGCGCGCGGCACTTGCACATGGAAGCGACGAAGACCGTAGCCATGTCGAGGCCATCGCGACGTGGTGCGAGAAGGGCAACGCGGCAGGTACCGACGCACTCATCGACCATCTCGAGCGCGTACCGAACGACGCAGTCGCGTTGCTCGTGCTCGCGCCGTCGATTGCGTTCGCAGGGGCTGGAGACGCGTTGCCGGACGCGTGGCAGTACGTCGAGCGATTCACTGGCGTGCACGGCGAGGCGCCCTGGTATCTCGGCTTACGCGCCTATGGCAGGACGGAACAGGGCCTCTGGTATGACGCAGCCGACCTGGCCGATGCCGCACTCGAACTCGATCCGGGCAATGGCAATGCCGCGCATGCGCTGTCGCACGTGCACTACGAGACCGACGCGCACGGAGCCGGACTGAAATGGCTGACGGACTGGATCCCGGGCGACGGCAGCACGCAGCGGTACCTCCCGCACTTCCAGTGGCACGCCGCGCTGCACGAGCTCGCGATGGGCGACGCGGCTGCCGCGGCGCGTCGGTACAACGCGTGTCTTGCGCCGCCCCACTCGAAGGACGTGCGATGTCTCGTCGACGCCGGTTCGCTCGCATGGCGGGCGCGCCTGCATCCCGACTGGGTAACTCCACCTGATCCAATGGCCGTCCTGGCCGAGGTCGGCTCGCTTGCATATGCGCCGAAGACGCCGTTTATTGCGTTTCATGCGCTGCTTGTACTGGCCGCGGCGAATGATCCGGCCGCGATCCGCGCGATGAATGTTCCCGACGCCACTGACGCGCAAGCAACGACGCTGCGTCTCATCGGCGAAGGTCTTATCGCGTTGACGGCCGGTGAGCCGCGCGCAGCGGTCGACTTTCTCCTCGAATCACTTGCCGGGCTGCCGTCGATCGGCGGTAGCCGGGTGCAACAAGAGGTGATTCTCGAAACGGCGTTGGCCGCGATGTTGCAACTCGGTGCGCCAGGTCAGGCGGCGCGCCTGCTGTCGCGACATCGCGTTGCGCCCGGGCCGCAAGTGACCCGCGGTGCGGTGAACTGAGGCCGGCAACGCCGAGACCTTCGACACACCGCGCGTTTTTCATCGCCCAAAAGCACGCCGAAGTGCGCCCGCAGGCAGCAAGATTTCGACCATGAAACTTGTGCTGACCTTGGCGCTGATCGCCACCGCCATCTTGACCGCGCCAGCGGGGAACGCCGACCCTGATCCGCATAAGCCCGACGTGGGCGCCAACTACTGCCCGGGTGGGGCGGGGGTGGGCGGCCAACCAGGTCAACCGGCCGAGCCCTATTGCGATGGCGTGCCCTATGACGATGGCTCGTACTGGCACGCGATAACGCGCAGCGGGACGAACGTCACAGTGGTGCAGTGCGTCGTCCCCCCTCCGGCGCCAGGTCTCTTCTCGGGTCTTGTGCCGCAAATAAACGGGCCGATACCGGCACCGGCTGGCGGCTGCAGCGGGGCCTGACCAATTACGTTCGCGACCGGACTTACCAGAAGCCACATCGCCGGCGGGCCAAATGCCCGCGACGCACAAACACGTTGGGGCGCTGGCCAATTCGCTTCGGGCAATTCGACTGGAATCCAATAAGCAGTCGCTGGGTTCTCCTGCACAGAGAATTTCTATTGCGCATGCGTCGAATCATATTGTGCGCGTGTGCTATTCGGAGACCGGCATGTTTCGACTGCAGCGAGTGGGGCTACCCGGCATTCGACGCGGTCTGCATCGGCTGCCGCCACCTTCGCTAGGAGATCATCGTGAAAACAACGCTAGCAGCAGCGGTCGTGATGGGGATCTGGTTAGCGCCGACGGCATATGCCGGCCCCCAAGACCAGGCGTTCCTGTCGTACCTAGCGGCGCACAAGGTGGCGGTCGAAACGAACACCGCGATCAACGCGGCGCACATCGCGTGCGACCAAATAGCGGACGGCGAATCTGCTTCCACTGTTGACGCGATCGTGTCCCAACACTTCCCCACGATCAACGGGAACGAATACTGGATCACCGCCGGGGCACGAGAGGCTTACTGCCCAAATTAGTGCCTAGTCATTCGCCTTCTT
>NZ_JBATXN010000643.1:0-4247 GCF_049673265.1 Mycobacterium sp.
GCAGCGCCCATGCCCGCCGTCCCTGTACCCGCAGGGCCCGCGCCGCTGGCCACACCCGCGAGCCCTCCCGCCGCGGCTCCGCCGCCGGTTGACGCGCCACCTGTGGGAGTACCGCATCTCGCCACGCCACCGGCTGCACCGCTTGTCGGTGAGCAATTCGGCCCCCTGACCGTTTCGACACCCGGTGCCGGCCGGTGAGCCGCGTAGACCGGTCGGGCAGCCGATCGTCGCGGCCGGTGCAGCGTCGCGGTGTCAGCCCGGCCAAAAAGCCGAAGAAACCCGCTGCGGCCAAAAAAGATCAGCGGGCAAAGGCAGCCCCGCCGGTTCGGTCGGCACGCGACCGTCGTACCCGCCAGGCGGTGGAGCTCGGGAGCCGTGGCGCGTCGTTCGTGTTCCGGCACCGAACGGGCAACGCGGTCATCTTCTTGGCATTGGCGGTGGCGGCTGCCCAGCTGTTCTATCTGCAGGTGCCGCAAGCATCCGGACTGCGCGCGGAGGCCGCGGGACAGCTCAAGGTGACCGATGTCCAAAAAGCGTTGCGCGGCAGCATTATTGACCGTCATAGCGACCAACTCGCTTTCACTATCGAGGCTCGCGCGTTGACTTTCCAGCCGCGCCGGATTCACAAGCAGCTCGCGGAAGCCAAACAGAAGAACGGAGGAGCCCCTGACCCGCAACAACGTTTGACAGACATCGCCAGGGACGTGGCGCAGCGGCTGAACAATAAGCCGGACAAGGCCACCTTGCTGAAGAAGTTGCAAAGCGACGAGACGTTCGTCTATCTGGCCCGCGCCGTCGACCCGGCGATCGCCACCGCGATCACCACCAAATTCCCCGAGGTCGGCACCGAGCGCCAAGACCTGCGCCAGTACCCCGGTGGATCATTGGCAGCCAACATCGTCGGCGGAATCGATTGGGACGGCCACGGTTTGCTAGGGCTGGAAGATTCCATGGACGCCGAGCTCGCCGGTAACGACGGCTCGATCACCTACGACCGCGGGTCTGACGGCGTCGTGATTCCGGGCAGCTACCGCAATCAACACAAGGCGGTCAACGGTTCGACTGTCCAACTGACCCTCGACGACGATATCCAGTTCTACGTCCAGCAGCAGGTGCAGCAGGCCAAGAACCTATCCGGAGCGCGCAATGTCTCGGCGGTGGTGCTGGACGCAAAGACCGGCGAAGTGCTGGCGATGGCAGGCGACAACACGTTCGACCCGTCTCAGGACATCGGGCGTCAGGGCAATAAGCAGATGGGCAACCTGGCGGTCACCTCACCGTTCGAGCCGGGATCGGTGAACAAGGTCGTGGCTGCGTCCTCGGTAATCGAGTACGGGCTGAGCAATCCCGACGAGGTGCTGCAAGTGCCGGGCTCGATCAACATGGGTGGAGTCACGGTGCACGACGCCTGGGCGCATGGCGTGACGCCCTATACCACTACCGGCGTGTTCGGGAAATCGTCCAACGTCGGCACGCTGATGCTGTCCCAGCGCGTCGGCCCGGATCGCTATTACGACATGCTCCGCAAATTCGGGCTGGGTCAGCGCACCAACGTCGGGCTGCCCGGTGAGAGCGCCGGCCTTGTTCCGCCGCTCGACCAGTGGTCGGGCAGCACATTCTCCAACCTGCCTATCGGCCAAGGCCTTTCGATGACGTTGCTGCAAATGGTCGGCATGTATCAGACGATCGCCAACGATGGGCTGCGGATGCCGCCACGGATCGTCAAGGCGACCATCGGACCAGACGGCGCCCGCACCGAAGAGCCACGTCCAGAAGGGATTCGGGTGGTATCGCCGGAAACGGCGCGGACGGTGCGCAACATGCTGCGCGGGGTCGTGCAGCACGATCCGAGGGGTTACCAGCAGGGCACCGGACCGGCCGCCGCCGTCGAGGGTTACCAGATTTCCGGCAAAACGGGTACCGCACAGCAGATCAACCCGGCGTGTGGATGCTACTTCGACAACGTCTACTGGATCACGTTCGCGGGTATGGCCACGACCGACGACCCGCGCTACGTCATCGGGGTCATGATGGACAACCCGGAGCGCAACTCGGACGGCACGCCGGGCCACTCGGCCGCCCCGTTGTTCCACAACATTGCCGGCTGGCTGCTGCAGCGCGAAAACGTTCCACTCTCACCCGATCCCGGGCCGCCGCTCACATTGCAAGCCATGTAGGCGCAAAGTGATTTGCGGCCGGCCACCAGCTGCTGCTAATCGGAGAACTATCAGGCCGTGGCGGGAGGTGGTGGCGATGGCTACCGAAGGAAAGTTTCGGGTCGACCTGGAAGCGTTGGCGGGATCGGCGGCGCAGGTGTCCGAATACGGCGATGATCTCGCGAGTGCTCATTTGTCGTCGGACAACCGCATTGCCGCCGCCCTGTCGGGCTGGGTTGGTGACTCTGCGGCGGCGCTGCACGCCAAGACGGCAAGCTGGTGGGAGGCCTCGCGCAGACTGGTGACCAGTGTTGGTGATCACGCATTGGATCTGGGCAACGACGGAATCGGCTTTGCGGCGATGGAGCGCGACAACATGGAGAGGTTGCGGTGGGGCTCGCCGCCGAGGGAGCCAAAGGTTCAGACTGACCCGTGATGTTGGATTCTGGTCATCGTGTTCGTGCGACAGTGAATTGGATTGGATCTTGGCCGTACTGACCGTGCCGGGAGCCTTGTTTGTCATGCTTGTCGGCTTCGCAGGCGCGATGAGCACCGACCGCTGCGCCTACGAAGATTGCACGCGTCAGGGTCCGCCCTACGTCGTCTTCGTCATGCTGGTTTACGCCGCCCCGTTAGTTGCGGTACTAACCGTGATCGCCTCGTTCCGGACCGCAAAACGTCGTTGGGGCATCCTGATTCCGATCGCCGCGCAAATGCTCTAGCCGGCGGGCCGGATCGGTAGGGTCATGGCCGATCAAGTCGGTGAAACGGCCCTGAAAGAGGAAGGTGGTATCGGTGCCCACGGTGCCTGACGGGCTGCGCCCGGCCATCGGCCTGGGTGTGCCGCTGTCGACGCTGGCCGCTCAAGTCGGCGCGGTAGGCGTCGAGGGCAGCCCGGTGCCCGATGTGCCGATCACCGGAGTCACGTTGAGGGCACAAGACGTGCAACCGGGTGACCTGTTTGCCGCACTGTCCGGCTCGTCAACCCACGGTGCCCGTTACCTCGGCGACGCCATCGAAACCGGGGCCGTCGCGGTACTCACCGACCCCGCGGGCGTCGTCGAAATCACCGGCCAGGCCGAGCACTCCCATGCCGTGCCGGTGCTGGTACATCCCGAACCCCGCAGCGTGCTCGGCGAACTCGCGGCCGTCGTGTACGGCCGTCCGTCAGAACGCCTCGCCGTCGTCGGCGTCACCGGCACGTCGGGCAAGACAACCACGACATATCTGCTCGAGGCTGCGCTGCGAGCGGCCGGGCGGGCAGTGGGCTTGATCGGCACGATCGGCCTGCGCATCAACGGCGTCGACGTCCCCAGCGCGCTGACCACGCCCGAGGCCCCCGCGCTGCAGGCCCTGCTTGCGGTGATGGCCGAGCGCGGCGTCGACACCGTGGTGATGGAGGTGTCCAGCCACGCGCTGACGCTCGGCCGCGTCGACGGCGTGCATTTCGCGGTCGGCGCTTTCACCAACCTGTCCCGCGACCACCTCGACTTCCATCCGACCATGGCCGACTATTTCGAGGCCAAGGCGCGGTTGTTCGACCCGTCGTCACCGCTGCGCGCGCATCGCGCCGTGGTGTGCGTCGACGACGACGCCGGTCGCGCCATGGCCGACCGCGCCGACGCCGCGATCACCGTCAGCACACAGGGTCGGGCCGCGGACTGGCGCGCCGAAGACGTGACCGCCGACGCGGGCGTGCAGGAGTTCACCGCAGTCGACCCCGCCGGTGTGCACCACCGGGTTGGTGTCCCGCTGCCGGGCGAATACAACATCGCTAATTGCCTTGTCGCACTGGCGATTCTCGATGCAATCGGGGTCTCCCCCGAGCAGGCGTCGACCGGTCTGCGGAATACCCGAGTCCCCGGGCGGCTGGAGCAGATCGACCGCGGCCAGGACTTCCTCGCGCTGGTCGACTACGCGCATAAGCCGGGCGCCTTGGGCGCGGTGCTGCAATCACTGCGCCGCCCGGGCAGCCGGCTGGCCGTGGTATTCGGGGCCGGCGGCGACCGCGACCGGGGTAAACGCGGGCCGATGGGCCGCATCGCCGCCGAGCTGGCCGACCTGGTCATCGTGACCGACGACAACCCGCGC
>NZ_JBATXN010000644.1:0-20387 GCF_049673265.1 Mycobacterium sp.
AGTGCCGCTAATTTTCACGCCATGTATCCCCGTATCGACGAGTGGATTGCGGTGCGCCGCAAGGTCGATCCCACCGGGGTTTTCGTCTCGGACATGGCCCGACGTTTGGAGTTGCTCTAGATGGTGCTCGACGCCGTAGGTAATCCCCAGACCATCCTGCTACTCGGTGGCACTTCCGAGATCGGGCTGGCGATCTGCGAACGCTATCTGCAAAATGCGCACGCCAGGATCGTTCTGGCCGACCTTCCCAACCATCCGCGGCAGGACGAAGCCGTCGCGCAGATGAAGGCGGCAGGCGCCAAGTCCGTCGAGTGGATCGACTTCGACGGCGTGGACACAACGAGTCATCCCAAGGTCATCGACGCCGCGTTCGCCGGCGGCGATGTCGACGTCGCGATCGTGGCGTTCGGGTTACTCGGTGACGCCGAAGAGTTGTGGCAGAACCAGCGTAAGGCCGTTCAGATCGCCGAAATCAACTACACGGCCGCGGTTTCCGTAGGTGTGTTGTTGGGTGAGAAGATGCGCGCGCAAGGCTTCGGCCAGATCATCGCGATGAGCACGGTGGCCGGTGAGAGGGTCCGGCGGTCCAACTTCGTCTACGGTTCCACCAAGGCCGGCCTGGATGGTTTCTACCTCGGGCTCGGTGAGGCGTTGAAGCCCAGCGGTGTTCGCGTCCTGGTCATCCGGCCCGGTCAGGTGCGCACACGGATGAGCGCGCACATCAAAGAAGCGCCGCTGACCGTCGACAAGGAGTACGTGGCCAACCTAGCGGTGACCGCTTCAGCCAAGGGCAAGGAACTCGTCTGGGCGCCAGGGGCTTTCCGCTACGTGATGATGGTGCTGCGACACGTCCCGCGGCCGATCTTCCGCAAGCTGCCCATCTAAATGCGGAACGCGCTGGCCACCGTCGGCCATATGGCATTCGCGATCGCGATTGCCGCGGTGGTATCGGTGATCTCGCTGCTGGCCATCGCGCGAGTCGAATGGCCGGCATACCCGTCGTCGAATCAGCTGCACGCGCTGACGACGGTTGGCCAAGTCGGCTGCATCGTCGGACTGCTGGCCACCGGCTGGCTTTGGCGGCGAAACCAGTTGCCGGCCAGACTTTTCGCGCTGGTGTTCGTCTCGGCGTTCTCCGTGGTGACGCTCGCCATGCCGCTAGGCGCAACCAAGCTGTATCTATTCGGCATCTCCGTCGACCAGCAGTTCCGCACCGAATACGTGACCCGATTCACCGATAGCGCGTCACTGCACGATATGACCTACGTCGGGCTGCCGCCGTTCTATCCGCCGGGCTGGTTCTGGATCGGCGGGCGCATCGCGGCGCTGACCGGAACTGCAGGCTGGGAGATGTTCAAGCCGTGGGCGATCACCTCGATCACGATCGCGGTCGCGGTGGCGCTGGTGTTGTGGTGGCGGATGATCCGCTTCGAATACGCGTTGATCGTCACCACCGCGACCGCCGCGGTCGCACTGGCCTACAGCTCCCCGGAGCCTTATTCCGCGATGATCGTCGTACTGCTGCCGCCGGTGTTGATCCTGACTTGGTCGGGCTTACGCGCCGGGAGCCGATCGGGCGGGTGGGCCGCCGTGGTCGGGGCCGGGCTATTCCTCGGCTTCGCGGCGACCTTCTATACCCTGCTGCTGGCCTACAGCGCGTTCACCGTGGTGTTGATGGCTCTGCTGCTGACGGCCTCCCGCTGGCGCCAAGGCATCAGAGCCGCGCTGGATCCGCTGGTCCGGCTTGCCGTCATCGGCGCCATCGCGGCGGCCATCGCCGCGATCACCTGGCTGCCGTTTCTGTTGCGCGCGGCCCGCGACCCGGTCAGCAACACCGGCAGCGCCTATCACTACCTGCCAGCCGACGGCGCCGAGCTGACCTTCCCGATGCTGAAATTCACCCTGCTCGGCGCGCTATGCATGCTCGGCACGCTGTGGCTGGTGGTGCGGGCGCGGTCGTCAGTACGGGCGGCTGGCTTGGCGACCGGCGTGCTGGCTGTCTACTTATGGTCGCTGCTGTCGATGCTCGCCACGCTGGCGCGCACCACGCTGCTGTCGTTTCGGCTGCAGCCGACGCTGTCGGTGTTGCTGGCCGCCGCCGGCGTCTTCGGCTTCATCGAAGTGACGCTCGCGCTGGCCCGACGCGGGCGAGACCACGCCTGGGGCCGCAGCGTGCTGCCGGTCGGGACCGCGATCGGCCTGGCCGGGGCGATCGCGTTCAGCCAAGACATCCCCGACGTACTGCGGCCCGACCTCACCATCGCCTACACCGACACCGACGGCCACGGCCAGCGCGGCGACCGCCGCCCGGCTAGCTCCGAGAAGTTCTACCCAGCGATCGAGGCCGCGATCACCCGAACGACCGCAAAGCCGCGAGACCAAACCGTGGTGCTGACGGCCGACTACAGCTTTTTGTCTTACTACCCCTATTGGGGCTTTCAGGGGCTGACGTCGCATTACGCCAATCCGCTCGCACAGTTCGACAAGCGGGCGGCCGCGATCAACAGCTGGGCCAAACTCAAAACCGCCGATCAGTTGATCCACGCGCTCGACGCGCTGCCCTGGGCACCGCCGACGGTGTTCCTGATGCGCCACGGCGGCGCTGCGGGCGCGACCAGCACCTACACCCTGCGGCTGGCCGAAGACGTCTACCCCAACCAGCCCAACGTCCGCCGCTACACGGTGGAGCTCAATGCCGCCTTGTTCGACGATCCCCGGTTCACCGTCACCACCATCGGCCCGTTCGTGTTGGCCGTCCGCAAACTCTGATGGCCACCGAGGCGCCCGCTGCCGGGCAATTAGCATCTAGGTCCGTGAGCGCCGGCGACGATGGCACCAACTACCGGACCGCCCGGATCGTCGCCCTCGTCGCCGGTTTACTCGGGGCGTTGCTGGCGATCGCCACCCCGCTGCTGCCGGTCAAACAGACCACCGCCCAACTGAACTGGCCGCAAAACGGCGTGCTGGGCAGCGTGGAAGCGCCGCTGATCGGCTACGTCGCCACTGATCTGTCGATCAGCATCCCCTGCCAGGCCGCTGCGGGATTGACCGGTGCCAAGACCGTGCTGTTGTCGACGGTGCCCAAGCAGGCGCCCAAGGCCGTCGACCGCGGTTTGCTGATCGAGCACGCCGGCGACGATTTGGTACTCGTGGTGCGCAACGTCCCGCTGGTCGTCGCGCCGCTGAACCAGGTGCTCAGCGGTGCGTGCCAGAAACTCGTCTTCACCGCGCACGCCGACCGGGTCATCGGCGAGTTCGTCGGGCTCAAGCAGGGTCCCAACGCCGAGCATCCCGGCGCGGCGCTGCGCGGCGAACGCAGCGGATACGACTTCCGCCCGCAGATCGTCGGCGTCTTCACCGACCTGAGTGGGCCGGCTCCGCCGGGCTTGACGTTCTCGGCCACCGTCGACACCCGCTACAGCAGTTCGCCGACGCCGCTGAAGATGGCCGCGATGGTGCTCGGGGTGGCATTGACCCTTGCAGCGTTGATCGCCCTGCACATTATGGATACCGCCGACGGCACCCGGCACCGCCGTTTCCTGCCGCCGCGCTGGTGGTCGATCAGCGCGCTGGACGGACTGGTCGCGCTGGCGCTGGTGTGGTGGCATTTCGTCGGCGCCAATACCGCCGACGACGGCTACATCCTGACCATGGCCCGGGTTTCCGAGCATGCCGGCTACATGGCCAACTACTACCGCTGGCTCGGCACTCCCGAGGCGCCGTTCGGCTGGTACTACGACCTGCTGGCGGTGTGGGCCCATGTCACCACCGCGAGCATCTGGATGCGGTTGCCGACCCTGCTGATGGCGCTGGCGTGCTGGTGGGTGATCAGCCGGGAAGTCATCCCGCGGCTGGGCCATGCCGTCAAGACCAGCCGGGCGGCGGCATGGAGTGCCGGCGGCGTTTTTTTGGCGGTGTGGCTGCCGCTGGACAACGGTCTGCGGCCCGAGCCGATCATCGCGGTGGGCATCCTGCTGACGTGGTGTTCGGTGGAACGCGCGGTGGCCACGAGCCGGCTGCTGCCGGTGGCGGCGGCCTGCATCATCGGTGCGCTGACGCTGTTCTCCGGGCCGACCGGTATCGCGTCGATCGGCGCGCTGCTGGTGGCAATCGGGCCGCTGCGCACCATCATTCACCGCCGGTCCCGGCAGTTCGGTGTGCTGCCATTGCTGGCGCCGATCGTCGCCGCCGTGACCGTCAACGTGATCCTGATCTTCCGGGACCAGACGCTGGCCGGCGAGTTGGAGGCGACCGCGCTCAAGCGTGCGCTCGGCCCCAGCCTCAGTTGGTTCGACGAACACATCCGCTACGAGCGGTTGTTCATGGCCAGCCCCGACGGGTCGGTCGCCCGGCGGTTCGCCTTGCTGGCGTTGCTGGTTGCGCTCGCGGTGACGGTGGCAATGGCGTTGCGCAAGGGGCGAGTCCCGGGCACCGCGGCCGGGCCGAGCCGGCGCATCATCGGGATCACGATCATCTCGTTCATCGCGATGATGTTCACGCCGACCAAGTGGACGCACCACTTCGGTGTGTTCGCCGGGTTGGCGGGCTCGCTGGGCGCGCTGGCCGCCGTTGCGGTGACCGCGACGGCGATGCGCTCGCGACGCAACCGAACGCTGTTCGCGACGCTGGTGCTGTTCGTGGTGGCGCTGTCGTTCGCCAGCGTCAACGGCTGGTGGTATGTCTCCAATTTCGGCGTGCCATGGTCAAATGCGTTCCCGCAGTGGCACTTCGGGTTCACCACCGGATTTCTGGGTTTGACGGTACTGGTCGCGCTGCTGGCCGCCTGGCTTCACTTCGTCAGAAGCGGCAGTGATGCTGATCCGCCGAGCGAGTCGCGGTTAGGCCGGATTATTCAGTCCCCGTTGGCAATTGCCGCGTGGGCGCTGGTGTTCTTCCAGGTCTTGTCGCTGACGCTGGGCATGACAGACCAATATCCGGCGTGGTCGGTGGGCCGCTCCAACTTACAAGCTTTGATCGGCAAGACCTGCGGGCTGGCCACCGACGTGCTCGTCGAGCAGGACGCTGGTGCCGGCATGCTCACGCCGGTCTCAGCGCCGGCGAAAGATGCGCTGGCCGACGGTTTTTCCGAAGGCTTTGACCCCAACGGCATTCCGTCGTCGGTGTCCGCCGACCCAGTGATGGAACGCCCCGGCGACCGCAGCTTCGTCAACGACGACAGCAATGTCAAAAACAGCGAAGCCGGCAACGAAGGCGGCACCACCGCCGCGCCCGGCATCAACGGCTCGCGCGCGCGGCTGCCCTACAGCCTCGATCCCGCGCGAACCCCGGTGCTGGGCAGCTGGCGTTCCGGCGTCCAGGTACCGGCGCGATTGCGGTCGGCCTGGTACCGGCTGCCCGCCAGACATACGGCCGGCCCACTGTTGGTGGTGTCGGCGGCGGGGCGGTTCAACTACGGCGAGGTCGAACTCCAGTGGGCCACTGACAAGCAGGCCGCCGACAACAAGCCCGGCGGCTCGACAGGGCTCGCCGACGTCGGAGCGGCGCCGGCATGGCGAAACCTGCGGGCGCCGCTGTCCGAGTTGCCGCCGGACGCCAGCCAGGTTCGGGTGGTGGTCAACGATGAAGACCTTGACCCGCAGCATTGGATCGCGGTCACTCCGCCACGAATCCCGAAGCTGCGCACGCTGCAGGACGTGGTCGGCTCGACGGATCCGGTGCTGTTGGATTGGCTTGTGGGCCTGGCCTTCCCCTGCCAGCGCCCGTTCAGCCACCACAACGGCGTTGACGAGGTACCGAAGTGGCGGATCCTGCCGGATCGGTTCGGCGCCGAGGCCAACTCGCCGGTGATGGACAAGAACGGCGGCGGCCCGCTGGGCGTCACCGAGTTGCTGGTGCGCGCCAACACGGTCTCGACGTACCTGAAAGACGACTGGTCGCGCGACTGGGGTTCGTTGCAGCAGTTGACGCCGTACTACACCAATGCCCAACCGGCCCGCCTCGACCTCGGTTCGGCGACACGCAGCGGCCTGTGGAGCCCTGCGCCGCTGCGCCAGTAACTGGCCCCAGCAATCACACGCGCACCTCGAATACCAGCAGCTGGGCAGTAGACGAATCTGGAATTCGATACGCCGGCGATATCACCGCGCCGCCAATCGTGCGGTGATATCGCATGTGGTCCCAAAACCGAAAGAGGCAATGTCCTGTGACTCAGTGACCGTTGGGACGGATGTGACGAAAGTCGACGCAGTTAGAACGCCACTTGCCGTCGGCCGGCCCGAAACGCGGTGGCGCAGGCGGTAAGGGCCAGCAGCGCGAACACGGTAAACGCCGCGCGAGCCGCCCCCACAATGCCGCCGTCGGCGATATTCACCACAACACCGGCCAGCCCGGCGCCGAACGCGCCGAAGATCAACTGCACCGAGTTGATCGCGGTCGCGGCGGCGCTGCCCTCAGCGGGGTCGTCGACATCGCCCATCGCCCACGACGACAGGTGCGGGTAGGCGGCGCCGATACCGATCCCGACGGCTAGCAACGCCGTCCCGCACAGCAGGACGACGCCCGTCGGTGCGTCCTCGATGTGGGTGACGCCGGCCAACGCCAGGCCGACCGCCATCACCAGCGGCGCCGCTATCACCACGCCGACGATCGCGCGCGCCCTGTTCAGTGAGCCGCTACCCAGTCCGCTGATCGTCCAGCCAATCGATAACGCCCCGCCCATCAGCCCGGCCATGATCGGCCCCAGGTGCGCGAGCCGCTGACCGAACAGCGGCACATAGAGGTCGACCTTGGTCGCGGCAACCAGCAATCCCAGGGTCAGGTAGACCCACTTCAACGGGCCGAATCCGAAGACGCTGGCAGGCAACACCGCCGTAGGCATCCGCCGATCGACCACCAAAAACGCTCCGACCAGCGCGGCGCCGACGATAAGCAAGGCTGTGATCGCGACCGTGTTACGCGGTACAGCCGCCACGCTGACGGTCAGCGCCGCGGCGCCGAGCAGGATGATCGACGGCACCGGAATCCGGGTCGCAGCGCGGTCGCAATTCTGCTCACGGTCGTCGACCGACAGCACGCCCGGTGCCAGCACAGCCATCGCCACGCTGGCCATGGCCAGCAGCCCGAACGCCCACCGCCACGCGCCGAACTGGGCGAAAATACCGCCCAGCGCAGGGCCGAGCAGCGCACCCACGCCCCACATCGCCGACGCCATGGCCGCACCGCGACTCCATAAATATCGCGGCAGCACGGCGTTGATCACCGCGAAGCTCAGACCGCACAGCAAGCCGCCGGCTAGCCCCTGCAAAAAGCGGCCGCCCAACAAAATCTCCATATTCGGAGCCGCTGCGCATACCAGGCTGCCAACACCCAACACCGCGAAACCCAGCAGATACGAGACGCATGAGCCCACGCGGTGCAGTAATGAATTCACGGTCGCCGCCGCAACCACCGACCCGACGAGGTACAGAGTCGTCACCCACGAATACATCCGCTCGCCGCCGATCTCGTTGACCGTGCTCGGCAGCATGCTGATCGTCAGGAACTCGTTGGTGGAATAAAGCACCACGCCCCCGGCGACCACGGCCGATGTTCGCAGATACCGCGTGCTCCACAACTCACGCCAGTGGCCGGTGGTGAATTTCTGTTGCTCGATTAATTGCACCACCGCTCGCCCACTAAACCATGCTTGGGCGTAGGAGTCGAACGGCCTTGAAAAGTGGGGCGGGCAGCTCGGTCGGACCAATCAAGCACTTTCGACCGACGGACCTGGTGTGCTGCCGAGCCGTTTGGTTTACATCACAAAACGCTTAAATCCGATTAGCCGGCTATCCCTGCGCCCTGCATCGTCGCCGGACGACCACAGTCGCCTACCATCGTCCCTCGTGCCCCACGACGAAAGCGAGCGATCGACGCATCAGCTCGCGCGGTTGATCGCCGTCGTCGCGGGGATTATCGGCGTATTGCTCTGCGGCGTGGTTCCGCTGCTTCCGGTGAAGCAAACCACCGCGACAATCCTGTGGCCGCAGGGCCTGACCGGCGACGGCCACGTGACCGATATCACTGCACCGCTGGTGGCCGGCGCGCCGCGAGCACTCGACGTTTCCATCCCCTGCCCGGCGATCGCCACCATGCCGGCCGAGGGCGGTCTGGTGCTCTCGACGCTGCCGGTCAACGGCTTTGAGACGGGCAAAAGCGGACTCTTTGTGCGGGCCAACAAAGACGCCGTCGTCGTCGCGTTCCGCGACTTGCAAGCCGCGGTGGCCCCCCGCTCGGCGGTGAACTCCGGCGCCTGCAGTGTGCTGCACATCTGGGCCGACGCGGGCGGCGCGGGCGCCGACTTCGTCGGGATACACGGCGCCGCGGGAACTCTCCCACCGGAAAAGAAGCCGCAGGTCGGCGGGATCTTCACCGACTTGAAAGTCGCTGCGCAGCCGGGATTGTCGGCTCGCATCGACGTCGATACCCGGTTCATCGTCGCCCCCACCATGCTCAAGAGAGGCGTGCTGGCCCTGGGCGGGATCGCTGTACTGACTTCGATCGTCGCGCTGGGCGTCCTCGACCGACGGTCGGGGCGGCGGATGCCGCGCAACTGGAGGCGCTGGGTGCGGGTGGGGGTCGCAACCTGGCTCGCCGACGTCGGTGTGATCGCGACACTGTTGCTCTGGCATGTCATCGGCGCGATCTCGTCGGATGACGGCTACAACCTGACCATCGCCCGCGTTTCCGGGCAGGCCGGATATCTCGCCAACTACTACCGGTTCTTCGGGACCAGTGAGACGCCGTTCGACTGGTACCCCGCGGTGCTGGCGCACATGGCGTCGGTGAGCACCGCCGGGGTCTGGATGCGGCTGCCGGCCACGCTGGCCGGCATCGGGTGCTGGCTGGTCATCAGCCGCTACATGTTGCGTCGGCTGGGGCCCGCGACGGGTGGGCTGGGCGCCAACCGGGTCGCGGTGTTGACCGCCGGCGCGGTGTTCCTCGCCGCCTGGCTGCCGTTCAACAACGGCTTGCGGCCCGAGCCGCTGATCGCGTTGGGCGTGGTGCTTACCTGGGTGCTGGTAGAAAATGCGATCGCCACCCGGCGGCTGGTACCCGCGGCGGTGGCGATCGTGGTGGCAATGCTGACTGCGACCTTGGCGCCGCAGGGATTGATCGCGATCGCCGCGCTACTCACCGGCGCGCGAGCGATCGCCCGGATCATCGCGCAGCGCCGGGCAGCCGACGGAGTATGGGCGCCCTTGGCGGTATTGGCGGCGTCGCTGTCGCTGATCACCATCGTGGTGTTCCGCAGCCAGACGCTGGCCACGGTCGCCGAGTCGGCCCGCATCAAGTACAAGGTCGGCCCGACGATCGCGTGGTACCAAGACTTTCTGCGCTATTACTTCCTCACCGTCGAGAGCAACTCCGACGGCTCGATGACCCGGCGCTTCGCCGTGCTCGTGCTGCTGCTGTGCCTGTTCGGCGTGCTGGTGGTGCTGCTGCGGCGCGGCCGGATACCGGGGCTGGCCAGCGGCCCGGCCTGGCGGCTGATCGGCACGACCGCGCTTGGCCTGTTGCTGTTGCACTTCACGCCGACGAAGTGGGCCATTCAGTTCGGCGCGTTCGCGGGGCTGGCCGGCGCACTGGGTGCGGTCACCGCGTTCACCTTCGCCCGCATCGGCCTGCACAGCCGCCGCAACCTGACGCTCTATGTCACCGCCCTGCTGTTCCTGCTGGCGTGGGCCACCTCCGGCATCAACGGCTGGTTCTACGTCGGCAACTACGGGGTGCCGTGGTTCGACATCCAGCCTGTCATCGCCAGCCACCCGGTGACGTCGATGTTTTTGACGCTGTCGATTGCGACCGGGCTGCTGGCCGGCTGGTACCACTTCCGGATGGACTACGCCGGGCACACCGAGGTCAAGGACAACCGGCGCAACCGCGTGCTGGCGTCCACGCCGCTGTTGGTGGTCGCGTCGATCATGGTGCTCGGCATGGTGGGTTCGCTAGCCAAGGGTGCGGTGTTGCGCTATCCGCACTACACCATCGCCAAGGCCAACCTGGCCGCACTCACTAGCGGGCTCTCGCCGACCAGTTGCGCGATGGCCGACGACGTGCTAGCCGAGCCTGATCCCAATGCCGGGCTGCTGCAACCAGTTCCGGGTCAGAAATTCGGTCCCGCGGGCCCGCTCGGTGGCATCAATCCCGTCGGCTTCAAGCCCGACGGGGTTGGCAACGACCTGCAGTCCGACCCGGTAGTGACCAAGCCCGGGCTGGTCAACTCCGACGCGTCACCCAACAAACCCAACGTCGCCTACAGCGACTCCGCGGGGACGGCCGGCGGTAAGGGCCCCGTCGGGGTCAACGGCTCACACGCCGCGCTGCCGTACGGGCTGGATCCCGCCCGTACCCCGGTGATGGGCAGCTACGGCGAGAACTCAGTGGCTGCCACCGCCACCTCGGCCTGGTATCAGCTGCCGCCCCGCACGCCGGACCGCCCGCTTTTGGTGGTGGCCGCCGCCGGCGCGATCTTGTCGCACGAAGAGGACGGCACGCTGGACTACGGTCAGATTCTCAAGGTGGAGTGGGGGGTCACCGGCCCGGACGGCGCCGCTCAGGTCGTCGGCGACGCCGACGGAATCGAGCCGATCGACGTCGGCCCGCACCGGGCGTGGCGCAACCTGCGCGTTCCGCTGGCGTCGGCGCCGCAGCAGGCCAACGTGGCACGCATCGTCGCCAACGACCCCAACTTGAGCTCCGACCAGTGGTTCGCGTTCACGCCGCCGCGGGTGCCGGTGCTGCAGACGCTGCAGCAGCTGATCGGGTCGCACGACCCGGTACTCATGGACATCGCCACCGCCGCGAACTTCCCGTGCCAGCGCCCGTTCGCCGAACACCTGGGCATCGCGGAACTTCCGCAGTACCGCATCATGCCCGACCGCAAGCAAACGGCGTCGTCATCGAACCTATGGGAGGCGTCCAAGTCCGGCGGGCCGTTCCTGTTCACCCAGGCGATGCTGTGGACCTCGAGCATCCCCACCTACCTGAACGGCGACTGGCATCGGGACTGGGGCTCGGTGGAGAAATACCACCGCCTGGTACCCACTGGTCAGGCGCCGAACGCCGCCGTCGACCAGCGCGTCGTCACGGTGTACGGCTGGACCCGCCAAGGACCGATTCGAGCACTGCCGTGAGCGATCGCAGGCGCGGCCAAGCCGGGCGCAGCGGGTCGCGAACCGACCAGCAAATGACCCACGACGTACGGGTGACGCGCTGGGTGGCGACGATCGCCGGCCTGATCGGGTTCGTGCTGTCGGTGGCCACCCCGCTGCTGCCGGTCGTGCAGACCACCGCGACATTGAACTGGCCGCAGCAAGGGCAGCTGAGCAGCGTCACCGCGCCGTTGATTTCGCAGACGCCGGTCGAGATGACGGTGAGCATCCCGTGCACAACGGTTAACGCCATGCCCGCCAAGGGCGGTCTGGTGGTCGGCACCGTGCCCCGCAACGGCAAGCAGGCCGCCCTGCAGGGCCTGATGGTGACCGTCGGCGACCAGCGGGTCGACGTGGCGGACCGCAACGTGCCGCTGGTGAGCGCCCCGCTGGACCTGGTGAAATCGCCGCACTGCCAACGCATTCAGATCAGCTCCACACACGCTGGCACCTTCGCCGAATTCGTCGGGCTACTCGACCCGAATGGCAAACGATTGCGGCACGGCTTCGCCGATCCGAATCTGCGCCCGCAGATCGTCGGCGTGTTCACCGACCTGACCGGTCCCGCCCCGCCGGGACTACAACTTTCGGCGACCATCGACACCCGATTTTCCACCACGCCAACGACATTGAAGCTCACCGCGATGGTGCTGGCGATCGTCGCCACTATCGTGGCACTGGTCGCACTGTGGCGACTGGACCAGTTGGACGGCCATCGCCTGCGCCGCTGGATCCCGGCCAACTGGCGGTTCTTCGGCTGGACCGACGCCACGGTGATCTTCGCTTTCCTGCTGTGGCATGTGATGGGAGCCAACTCGTCGGACGACGGCTACATCCTCGGGATGGCCCGGGTGGCCGATCACGCCGGCTACATGTCCAACTACTTCCGCTGGTTCGGCAGCCCGGAGGACCCTTTCGGCTGGTACTACAACTTGTTGGCGCTGATGACCCATGTCAGCGATGCCAGTATCTGGATTCGGTTGCCGGACTTGGTCGCCGGGCTGGTGTGCTGGCTGCTGCTGTCTCGCGAAGTGCTGCCCCGGTTGGGCCCGGCGGTGGCGGCAAGCAAGCCGGCGATGTGGGCGGCGGGGATGGTGTTGCTGGCGGCGTGGATGCCGTTCAACAATGGTCTGCGGCCCGAGCCGATCATCGCGGTGGGCTCCCTGATCACCTACGTGCTGATCGAGCGGTCGATGCGCTACAGCCGGATGACGCCCGCAGCGCTGGCCGTCATCACCGCGGCGTTCACCCTCGGTGTCCAGCCCACTGGTTTGATCGCCGTCGCCGCGTTGATCGCCGGTGGCCGGCCGATCCTGCGAATCCTGGTCCGCCGGCATCGTCTGGTCGGCACCTGGCCGTTGGTGACGCCGATGCTGGCGGCCGGCTCGGTGATCCTCACCGTGGTCTTCGCCGACCAGACATTGTCAACGGTGTTGGAGGCCACCAGGATTCGCACCGCGATCGGGCCCAGCCAGGCGTGGTACACCGAGAACCTGCGGTACTACTACCTGATCCTGCCGACCGTCGACGGGTCGCTATCCCGCCGGTTCGGCTTCCTGATCACTGCGCTGTGTCTGTTCACTGCGGTGTTCATCATGTTGCGGCGCAAGCACATTCGCGGCGTGGCCCGCGGACCGGCCTGGCGGCTGATGGGTGTCATCTTCGGCACGATGTTCTTCCTGATGTTCACCCCCACCAAATGGGTTCACCACTTCGGCCTGTTCGCGGCTGTCGGCGCGGCGATGGCAGCGCTGACCACCGTGCTGGTCTCCCCGTCGGTGCTGCGCTGGTCGCGTAACCGGATGGCATTCCTCGCGGCGGTGTTCTTCTTGTTGGCGCTGTGCTTCGCTACCACCAACGGTTGGTGGTATGTGTCCAGCTACGGCGTGCCGTTCAACACCACGATGCCGAAGATCGCCGGGATTTCGGTCAGCACAATATTTTTCATCCTGTTCGCGATCACCGCGATTTATGCGGCCTGGCTGCACTTCGCGTCGCGCGGCCGCGGAGAAGGCCGACTGGCGGTCGCGCTGACCGCGGCGCCGGTGCCGGTCGCCGCCGGGTTCATGGTGTTGGTGTTCGTCGCGTCGATGGCGATCGGCGTGGTGCGGCAGTACCCCACCTACTCCAACGGCTGGGCCAACCTGCGGGCGTTCACCGGCGGCTGCGGCCTGGCCGACGACGTGCTTGTCGAGCCGGACACCAACGCCGGTTTCATGGCGCCGCTACCCGGTGATTACGGTCCGCTCGGCCCATTGGGTGGCTCGAATCCGGTCGGGTTCACGCCCAACGGCGTGCCGGAACATACTGTGGCCGAAGCGCTTCGGATGACGCCGGAGCAGCCGGGCACTGACTACGATTGGGACGCGCCGACCAAGCTCAAAACGCCTGGGATCAACGGCTCGACGGTGCCGCTGCCCTACGGCCTTGACCCCGCGCGGGTGCCGGTGGCGGGCAGCTACACGACCGGTCCGCAGCAGCAGAGCATCCTGAAGTCGGCGTGGTACCAGCTGCCCCGAGCAGATGACGGGCATCCCCTGGTGGTGGTGACGGCCGCGGGCAAGATTGCCGGCAACAGCGTGCTGCACGGCCACACCGACGGCCAGACCGTGGTGCTGGAGTACGGCAAGCCGGGACCCGGCGGTGCGCTGATACCAAATGGGCGGCTGGTGCCCGACGATCTGTACGGCGAGCAATTCAAGGCGTGGCGCAATCTGCGCTTCGCCCGCGACAAGATCCCGGCGGATGCGACCGCGGTCCGGCTGGTCGCCGAGGATTTGTCGCTGACGCCGGAAGAGTGGATCGCTGTGACCCCCCCGCGGGTGCCCGATCTGCGTTCGCTGCAGGAGTATGTCGGCTCGTCGCAGCCGGTGCTGATGGACTGGGCGGTGGGGCTGGCCTTCCCGTGTCAGCAGCCGATGCTACATGCCAACGGCGTCACCGAAATCCCGAAGTTCCGCATCACGCCGGACTACAACGCCAAGAAGATGGACACCGACACCTGGGAAGACGGCACCAATGGCGGGCTGCTCGGTATCACCGATGTGCTGCTGCGCGCCCACGTGATGGCCACCTATCTGTCCCGCGACTGGGCCCGCGACTGGGGTTCGCTGCGCAAGTTCGACACGATCGTCCACGCGCAGCCGGCTCAGCTCGAGCTGGGCACCGCCACACACAGCGGATGGTGGTCGCCTGGCCAGATCAGGATCAAGCCCTAACCCATCGGCCTGTCGAGCGTGGGGGCCGGGCGATCAAACCCCAACGATTCAGCGCGGCCGATGCCGGGTAGCCCGTTAGGCATGCGTGCTGAAGAAGGCGACGAAACCGTCGAGGAGTTGGCCGACGAGGCCGCAAAGACGAAGAACGAGCTCAAAGAATCCACCGAGACCGGCAAGCAGGTCCAGGAAGAGTCGGAGAACCCCGGTAAGCATCGCAAGATGTGACGGCCGTCATTGCGCACGCGTCAAAAACGGTTCACAGTTCGATGATGACACGGCCGATCTTGATGCTGCCCCGGTGCGCAGCAGTCCTGTTTATCGCTGCGACCGCGTTTTCCTTGGGCAACCCGGCGGCATCGGCCACCAACGGCGCAACCGTAGTTCCGCTGAGAGGCGTGCTGCGGGCGTGCGATTTCAGCCCGATCTACGGCGGAGCGCCGCAGAACAATGCCTCCGCCTCATCGGTAATCCGCGTTGCCGGGGGCACGGTCGCGGCGGAGGTGCACTTGTCCAACCCCGGTTCGGTGAGCACCCACTACGACGTCAGCCTGATCCAGGCGCCTCGGGCATCGAATTCGCCGTGCCGTACCGCGGGCCCTGGTGTGGCGGTTGGCGGTCTGGATCTCGATCCGGGGGGCCAGGCGACAACCACCGTTGCAGACAGCATCCGGTCGGGCACGACGGGGGTTTGGGTTTTTATCCAACGCCCAGCCGAGTTTTCCCAAACACCGGCCGAGTTCTACACGTCTGACTTCGTCGCGCCGGTCTGATCTGCCCGGCGCGCAACCTAGATCGGGAGCAGCCCGTGCTTGCGGAGGACTCGTCCGTGTAATTGCTTGTCCCGCAACAGGTGCAGCGACCGGCGCAGCAGCAGACGCGTCTGGTGTGGCTCGATGACCGCGTCGATGAAGCCGCGCTCGGCGGCGATCCACGGGGTGGCCATATTGAGGTTGTAGCCCTCGATGAAGTCTTTCTTGATCGCCTGCGCCTCGGGCGTGGTCGGATCGGGGAACCGCTTCATCAGCAACTGCGCAGCGCCGTCGGCCCCGATGACCGCAATACGCGCGGTGGGCCAGGCGAAGTTGAGGTCGGCGGTCAGCTGCTTGGATCCCATGACCGCGTAGGCGCCGCCGTAGGACTTCCGGATGGTGACCGTCACCTTCGGCACGTCGGCCTCGACGACCGCGTACAGGAATCGCCCGCCGCGCTTGATGATTCCGTTCTTCTCCTGCTCGACACCGGGCAGAAAGCCCGGAGTGTCGACGACGAATACCAGAGGCACGTAGAACGCGTCGCAGAACCGGACGAACCGGGCAGCCTTGTCGGAGGCCTCGTTGTCGATCGAACCGGACATGTAACTCGGCTGATTGGCCACCACGCCAACCGGCCGGCCATCGACCCGGGCGAACCCGGTGATGATGGATTGGCCGGCCTGGGCGGCGACGTCGAGGAAGTCGCCGTCGTCGAAGATCCGCAACAGGATCTCGTGCATGTCGTAGGCGGTGTTGTCAGAGTCCGGCACGATTGAGTCGAGTTCCAGGTCGGTCGGAGTGATCTCGGGCTCTAGCCCGGGGTTGACCAGCGGCGCCGGGTCGAAGCAGTTCGACGGCAGGAACGACAAGAAATCGCGCACATACTGGAACGCGGCCGCCTCGGACTCCACCACCTGGTGGATGTTGCCGTAGCGGGCCTGGGCGTCGGCGCCGCCGAGCTCGTCGAGGGTGACATCCTCGCCGGTGACATCCTTGATCACGTCCGGGCCGGTGACGAACATATAGCCCTGGTCGCGCACCGCAACTATCAGGTCTGTTTGGATCGGCGAATAGACCGCTCCCCCAGCGCATTTGCCGAAGATCAGAGAGATCTGCGGCGCCAATCCACTCAGCAAGTCGCCGCGGCGGCCGAGCTCGGCGTACCAGGCCAGCGATGTGACCGCGTCCTGGATGCGGGCGCCGGCGGAATCGTTGATGCCGATGATCGGGCAGGCGACCATCGCGCACCACTCCATCAGCGCGGCGACCTTACGGCCGAACATCTCACCGACCGAGCCTTGGAACACCGTCTGGTCGTGCGAGAACACCCCAACCGGCCGGCCGTTGATGGTCGCGCGTCCGGTCACACAGCCGTCGCCGAACAGCGCGTTCGGGTCACCCGGCGTCCGCGCCAATGCCCCGATCTCCAAGAAGCTGCCCGGATCGACCAGATCGTAGATGCGGGAGCGAGCGCTCGCGAGGCCCTTCTTCTCGCGTCGTGCGATGGCTTTCGGATCCCCGGGTTCCTTTGCCACCTCCAGCTTTTCGTGAAGTTCGGCCAGCAGCTCGGCGGTGGTCTTGGTCGTCACTTACGCCTCTTTCTGCTCTGCATCAATTTTGTTGAGCGCCTGGGTCATGTGCGCACCGACCTTGGCGATGATCGGCTCGTCGATGGCCTGGATGTGTTCGCCGCCGATCGGCACGATCTCGAGATCGGAGATGTAGTCGCCCCAGCCACCGTCGGGCTTACGGGTGGCGTAGCGCGGCTCGAACGTGATCGCGTCGTCGTGGTAGCGGTCGGCCATGTACAGCGTGACATGGCCGTCGTAAGGCTGGACCTGGACGGTGTCGATCGCGCGGTTGTCCAGATACGACGTGCGCTGATGCTCGATGATCCCGCCGGGGATCTGCACGCCGCTGGCCTTGACGGCCTCCAACACGAACCTGACCTGTCCCTCGTCGTCGAGCTCTTCCAGCTGCTCGTAAGGGATTTCGGGGATCTCGACGTTGAAGGTCCGCTCAGCGAAGCGGGCGTAGCGCTCCCAGCGTTTGCGGGTCTCCTCTTTAGTCTGCGGGATCTCCTCACCGGCGCGCACTGCATCGATCAGCCCGACAAACGGCACATCGCAGCCCTGTTGGCGCAGCCCGATCGCACAGGCGTAGGCAAGCACCCCGCCCAGCGACCAGCCCACCAGGATGAACGGCCCGTCGCCCTGCAGCTCGCGCAGCTTCGGAACATATTGCGCGGCACGCTCTTCGATGGTGCCCTCGACGCGCTCGAAACCGTACATCGGGATGTCCGCCGGTAGGCGGTTGAGCAGCGGCTCGTAGACCACTGTCGATCCGCCCGCGGGGTGGAACACGAATACCGGTGGCTTGGTTGATCCTTCGGGCCTGGCACGGATGGTCCGCACGAAACCGTCGACCTGGCCCGCCTCCAGGTGTTCACGGACCGCGTTCGCCAGCTCTTCAATGGTCGCGGCGGCTTTGACGTCGCCTGCACTGATCGTGCCCTCGGCACGCTCAGAAAGCCGCTGCGCCATCTTGGTGGCGGCGTCGTCGTCGAGCTTCGGCAACGTGTTGAAGATGCCGCCCGCGGATTTGCCCGTGACGATCGCCCACGTGGCGAACGTGACTCGCTCGGCAGCATCGCGCGGTGGCACATCGGAACCCAGCGCCTCAGCGACCGCCTGCTGGTTGAGCGCCTGCGCGGCAGCCGCCAGGTTGGGCTGCGCGGCGGCAGCAGCCGGTCCGGCCGGGTTGGTAGGCGGTGGCGGAATCGGTGTGTCGGAATCCGGCGGCGCGGCTTGTGTCTCCGGTTCCGCTTGTGGATCGGCGGCCGGCATCACGCTGGCCGGGGTCGCGCCGGACAGCATCGCCGCCTGCTCCTTGGCGATCTCGTCGGCCGTCTGAGTCTTCTGGCGCTCGTGCAGTTCCTGCACCTCGTCGCGGTGCTCGATCGCGTACACGATCAGCTGCTCGACGTTGTAGAGGTTCGCGTCGCGGACCGCCTGCAGCTGAATCGGCGGCATGTCGAAGTCATACTCGACGCGGTTCTTGATCCGCACAGCCATCATCGAATCCAGGCCGAGCTCGATCAGCGGCACTTCCCAGGGCAAGTCCTCGGGCTCGTATCCCATCGCCATCGAAACAATGGAGGCCAGCCGCTCGCCGACGGTCTCGCCGGAATCCGGTGACCACCGGGCCAATCCGCCGACCTGCCGGGCGGTGAGGCTGTCGGTTACAGCGCTATCTGGCTCCTCGGCCGCCTCGGAAACCGGTGCCGCCACCTCGGCGGGTGCGGCGCTACCGGTCTGCGCGATCGCGGCACCGGCGCCAACGGCCGTCGGTAGCACCGAGGCCTGGCCGGCCCGCGATACCAGCGCGTCGTAGACCAGCGTGAAGGATTCGTCGATGCGGGCGTGGATTTGGACCGCCGCCCCGCCGGGGTGGCGGGTCAGCGTGGTGACCAGTCGGGCGTTCTCGGCAGGCACTGCCCGCTGCTCGGACGCGACCAGCTGAGCATCTGGAAGCACTTGTGCTGCCGCGGTTTTCACCAAGGCCGCCAGGTCGGTTGCCTCGCGCGGCGCGTACTCCCACACATGCCGGCCATCGGGCATCGCCACGTGGGTGCCGGGCATCAGCACCGACCCGTCACCGGAGAAGTGTGCGTTGAGCCAGTGCTCCTTGCGACGGAATCGGGTCGGTGGAATATTCGCGTAATCCTCGGGTCCGCCCGCGGGAGTAAAGAGCGTGCGGATGTCGAGGTCATGCCCGTAAACGAACAACTGCGCCATCGCCGACGCCATCGCCTCGACGTCATCCTGCTTACGGGCCAGCGTCGGGATCAGCTGCGCGTCAGGCAATCCCGCTGCCGCAGTGGTCAGACCGATCTGCATCAACGCGACCGGGTTGGGCGCGAGCTCCAGGAAGGTGGTGTAGCCGCTGTCGACGGCGTTGCGGACGCCGTGGGTGAAGTAGACCGAATGCCGCATGCCCTTGACCCAGTACGCGACATCGTGGATCGGCTCGCCACCGGGCCTGATGTAGGTGCCCTCATGCACGGTCGAGAAGATGCCGGCGGTCGGACTCATCGGCGAAATGCCCTGCAGCTCTGCGGAAAACTCGCCCAGCAGCGGATCCATCTGCGAGGTGTGGCCGGCGCCCTTGGTCTGAAGCTTGCGGGCGAAGCGGCCCTCGGCTTCGCAGCGGGCCACGATCGCGTCGATCTGCTCGGGTGGACCGCCGATCACGGTCTGACTGGGTGCGGCGTAGACGCACACCTCCAGGCCGGGGAAATCACCGAAGACGGTTTTCAGCTCTTCTGCCGAGTACTCGACGAGCGCCATCAGCCGGATGTATTCGCCGAACAGCATCGCCTCGCCCTCACCCATCAGATGCGAGCGCGAGCAGATGACTCGGGTGGCGTCCTCCAGTGACAACCCGCCGGAGAAGTAGGCCGATGCCGGTTCGCCCAGCGACTGACCAACGACCGCAGCGGGTTTGGCGCCATGATGCTTGAGCAGCTCACCCAGCGCGATCTGGATCGCGAAGATCACCACGTTGCTGGTTTCGATGCCGTACTCGTGCGCGTCGTCGAGGATCAGCTCGAGCACCGAGTAGCCGCGCTCATCCTGGATCAACGCGTCGACCTTCTCGATCCACTCGCCGAAGACCTCGTTGCGCAGATACAGGCTCTTGCCCATCTTGCGGTGCTGCGCACCGAAACCGGCCATCGCCCACACTGGGCCGCTGGTCACCGGCCCGTCGGTGCTGAAGACGTTCGGCTTCTGCTTGCCCTCGGCGATGGCGCGCAGGCCCTTGATGGCTTCGTCGTGGTCGTGGGCCAGCACCACGGCACGGGAGCGGCCGTGGTTACGCCGCGACAGCGAGCGGCCGATCGACTCCAGCGACGACGCTTGGCCCTCCGGGGTTTCCATCCAGTCGGCCAGCTCCGCGGCCGCGATCTTCTTGCGTGACGTCAAGAACGCCGACACCGCCAGCGGCACGAGGGGAACCGGAACCTCTTCGGCGGCAAGCTCTTCGAGCGCGATCTCTTTGAGCCGCAAGGCTTCTTCGGTGATGCCGGGCAGTTCGGGTTCTTCCTCGACGCCCGGCGTAGTGGTGCCGTCCTCCGCAGCATCTAAGAACTCGCCGTACTCGTCGAAGCGCATCCCGCCGACGTACTCGCCCGGCGCCTGCTCTGCGGTCTTGGCTTCGACTGCAGGCTGCGGCTCGGGTTCGCGTTCGACGACATCGCGCGGCAG
>NZ_JBATXN010000645.1:0-4634 GCF_049673265.1 Mycobacterium sp.
CGTTATGGAGGGCATATATCAAGATCGCCAGCGTGGTCGCCATGGCAACCGATCGCTGAGGGGACGTTAGCAACTGGGTGGCTCGCAGTATCAGCAGCGTCGTTGCGAGGTTTCCAAACTCGAACAACAACACCGGCACCAGCGCCCGCAAGGCCCCGGCATCGCGTAAAGCGCCCAGGTCGAGCCGTCGCGCCGAGGACCCGCCACCGGGACGCGGGCTATGCCGGGACTCGCGTGCGGCAACGATGATCGCGGCCGCCGCAAGGAGACCGGGAATCGCGGCCAAGTACAGCGCGGGTCGGACACCGACCCAGGCCACCAAACCGGCCGCCAGCAACGGACCCGCGACCGCGCCGAGGTTGTCGCCCGCCCTTTCCAGCCCAAATACCCTGCCCTGCGCCGATGTCGGGCTCAGTGAAGCGAGTAACGCATCCCGGGCCGGGGACCGCAAACCTCGGGACAGCCAGGCGATCGCACGCAACGCACCGACTTGCCACACGGTTACCGCCGCACCAATCGCTCCAGTCGCCACCGCGGTGCCCAGATAGCCACCGGACGCGGTTGGTGCACGTCGATGTGGATCGTTGGCCAGCGGGCCCGCGACGAGCTTCATCGCACCGGCCAGTGCGTCACTGATCCCGTCAATCAGGCCGAGTGCCGCCGCGGAGGCGCCCAGCGTGCCAGTGAGAAATGCTGGCAGCACCGACGTCGTCACCTCATGGCCGGCATCAGAAAAGAAGCTTGCGGCACTAACCGCACCAACACCCGGTGTGAGCCAACGGTCCTTGCCTGCGGCGACCCCACCGTCACCACTTACTCCGTCAGCGCCGCTCATACCTCTCCCGGAGCCGTCGTCATCTGTCAGTTCGGACGAGCCTACGACGCGTTGTTTGCCCGCCGGGCCACTACGCTGAGTTAGCCAATCACCGCAACAGTGGGCGGTTGATCGATAGCCGTCCGCAACACGGGGAGGTGCGGTTGTGAATCCGGCAGGCTACGGGATCCTGCTGCTATGCGGACCGTTGGCGGCCGTGGCGGCAGTCTGGTTGGCCGAGCGGGTGGGCGTACCGTACCCGGTCCTGCTGGTTGGTGTCGGAGCGGCGCTCAGCTTGCTACCAGGGGTCAGCCTGCCCGTGCTGTCGCCGCATGTGGTGTTCTATGTGTTTCTTCCGCCGTTGATTTATTACGCGGCGTATTTCATTGCACCGGATGATCTTCGCGCCAACGCCCGCCCGATCGGCCTGCTGTCGGTAGGACTGGTGATCATCACGACCGCCGCGGTCGCCGCGGTTTTGGTGGATACCGCCAAAATGCCTGTGGTGGTGGCTTTGGTGGCCGGTGCGGTGGTGGCGCCCACCGACGCGGTTGCCGCGACATCGGTGTTCAAGCGGCTCGACGTGCCGGAGCGGCTCGCGACAATCGTCGAGGGCGAGGGACTGACGAACGACGGCACCGCATTGGTGCTCTACGCAGGTGCGGTTGGCGCCGCGGTGGCCGGCGCCGTGCATCCCGGCCCGCTCATGGTGACACTGCTGGCGGCCCCGGCGGGCGGTGCTGCGCTCGGTCTCGGCGTCGGCTGGGTAGCTGTGCAGATTCGACGGCGAATCGACCAACCGTTGTTGGAGATCACTATCTCGCTGGCGACCCCCTACATCACCTATGTGTTCGCTGACGCCGCCCATCTATCGGGTGTTTTGGCCACCGTCACCGCCGGCGTATATGTCGGCTCGCACCTCAGCGCCATTTTCGCCCCCGGCGCACGTCTGCAGGCTTTTGCGGTCCTCGATGTTCTGGTGTTCCTGCTGAACGCGGTGCTCTTCATGCTCGTCGGCGCGGAGCTTGTGCGTTCGGTGCACTGGGTGCCGGAGCTGACCGCGCTGCGACTCGTGGCGGCGGTGCTCGCCGTCGTCATTGTGGTGATCCTGTTACGGCTGGTCTGGATGCTAATGGGACCTGTCACCGCGAAGCTAGTCGGGCGACCGCGCGCCGAGCCGGTGTGGCGCCAACGCGTGGTCGTGGCGTGGGCCGGCATGCGCGGCGGCTTGTCGCTGGCAGCCGCGTTGGCCATACCGCTGCAGCGCGCTGACGGTTCGCCCTTTCCCTACCGCGACGTGGTGATCATGGTCGCGGCCGCGGTGATCGTGGCAAGCCTGCTCATCCAGGGCACCAGCCTGCCGTGGCTGCTGCGCCGGCTCGGGCTACGCGCCGAGGATTTCGGAACCGAAGAGAACAAAGCTCGGCTGAAGGCGGCCCGTGCCGCGTTGGAATGGCTGGACGAGAATTCCGGCGCCGAAAGTGCCGATGAGGCAACCAAATCCGCCCGCGCACTCTACGAGGCCAAGGTGCGGCGCCTGCAACTGAGCCCGCCAAGCGATGACGACTCCGACGACGCCCGGGAGATGGAACGGTACCGGGCATTGCGACTGGAACTGCTGGGAGTCGAGCGATCAGTGCTGATGGAATTGCGGCGCGACGGACGCATCAACGCCACGTTGTTACGCACCATCGAACGTGACTTCGACCTCGAGGAAGCCCGGATCACCGGTTCGTAAGCATCGATTCGGACAGTTACCTCGTCACTTGATCACCGCGGCTGCCCGTGCGATCCGAGATCCCACGTCGTAGGCCAGGATTTGGGCGGTGGCATCCGGAACTCGGCTGACGGCCGCGGCCATCCTGTCGGCGGTGCGGTCGTGCAATAGCCGGCCCACCAGTGGCGCATATGTTCGCCGCGGCAACAGCACCGTCACCTTGGTGCCTGGATCGTCGTGGACCTCTTGTAGGACCAGTTCTTGCGCGGCCCGACTCAGGTGGCGATCCGGGCACTCGATCATCCGTAGCGGAGTCTGGCCCTCGTAGTGCTCCCAGCGCTGCTGCAGCCGCGCGGCATGCACCGCATCGATCACGAAGTGGACCGCGGTCAGCTTGTCGGCTTGCAACCCGGTCGCGTAATGCAACGCCTCGACCACCGCGAGGTCGAAGTGGTCCACAAAGACGAACACCCGATTCCGCGGGTGCCCGACCACGTCCTGACGCTCGGTCACCAAATTCTGCAAAACCGACGCCTCGGCGCGGTACTGCCGGTTGAGCCGCATCAAGGCGAACACCAGCAGCGGCATGACAACGACCACCAGCCAGGCTCCCTCGGTGAACTTGGCCACCGCGAAGATTCCCACCACGATCGTCGACAAGATCCCCGCCGACAGGTTGATCGCCAACTTGCGTCGCCAACCGGGCTCACGATGGGTCAGCCAGTGTTTGGTCATGCCATAGCCGGCCATCGAGAATCCGGTGAACACACCCATCGCAAACAGCGGCACTACCGCGTCGACCGAGCCGTTGGTCACGAGCACCAGTGTCACCGCCAGTGCGGTCAGCACGATGATGGCGTTGGAAAACACCAAACGATGACCACGTTTCATCATCGGCCGCGGCAGAAAGCTGTCCTCGGCAATGAAACTCGTCAGCGCGGGAAAACCGTTGAAGCTGGTATTCGCACCGAAGAACAAGATCGCCGCGCTGGCCGTCTGCAGGAGCAAGTACGTGATGTGCCCGATCACCCCGTTGCCGAAGACCGCCCGGCCAACCTCGGACAGCATCGACGGATATTCAAGCTTAAAAGGAGTCGCGTGGGTGGCATGCACCAGGTAGATGACGCCGACCAACAAAAATCCAAGGATGCAAGCCATGCGCGTCAGTACCCGGCGGGCATTAGGCCCCTGCGGCTTACGAAAGACATTGACCGCGTCGGTGATCGCCTCGACCCCGGTCAGCGAGGTGCCGCCGTTGGCGAATGCCCGCAGGAATACCAGAACGGTCGCGCCCATAATCAAACCGTTGCCCGGATGGACCCCCACCGCCCCGGGAATGCTCGCCGGATCGTATTGCGGTAAACCCCAGAATATTTGACGAACCACACCGGTCACGATCATCACCGTGAGCATGACGATGAAAGCGTAGACGGGCACGGCGAATATCCGACCCGCCTCCTTCATTCCGCGCAGGTTGGCGTAAGACATGAGCAGCAACGCACCCACGGTGATTACCAAGTGGTAGGGGCCCAGTGCCGGTACCGCCGATACCACCGCAAACGTGCCCGACGCGCACTGCACCGCCACGGTCACCACATAATCGATCAAGAGCGCGGCCGCCGAGATCTGCGCAATGCGGGGCCCGAAGTTGCTCCGCGCGACCAGGTAAGAGCCGCCTCGTTGGGTGTACGCCATCACCACCTGGCGATACGACCCGGTCACCAACGCCAAAATCAACAAGATGATGCCGGCGATCGGAAGCACCAACACGTACGCAGCCATCCCGGCATTCGGCAGCAGCTCAACCATGATCTGCTCGGGGCCATAAACCGTCGATGAGATCGCGTCTGGCGAAAGCGCGCCTAGCGCAACGGTATTGGATAAGCTCTCGTGTTCCAGATGCTCGCTGATCAGCGGCTTCCCGAGGAAGAACCGCTTCCACGCGTCGGAAAAGGTCGACGGGACCCTCTCTTCGTCAGGCAGATCTGTCACGTCCGTCACAGCGATGTGTTTCCCGTCCCTCGAGCCAGCTGGCGAAATACGTCCGGGCGTACTAACCCCTTTGTTTGGGCTGGGCTTTCTCGGCGCTCGTGGGTGTCTTTG